>NZ_JBSFOK010000019.1:0-140863 GCF_053587635.1 Streptomyces sp. NPDC003635
AAGCCCAAGTACATCCAGTACGAGGGCTTGCACCCGGCACGCCGAGAGCACGCACCGGACGCCGCTCCTTGACGGGCAAACGTTGCCTGACGCGGTACTAGGCCGGTCCTAGAACACGGGCGTGCCGTCCCGCGTGAGCCTCCAGTCCACGGACGCGAAGTCCTTCGGGTCCAGCACGCCCTTCGCGGTGACCCACTCGGCGATCCGGGTGCGGATCTCCGTCGACTCCGACCACAGCTCCTGCGCCGAGGCGACATGCGGGAAGGCACCGCCGCCGTTGGCCCGGTAGTTGTTCACCGCGAACACGAACTGCTGGGCGTCGTCCAGCGCGGCGCCGCCGTAGGTCAGGTTCCTGATCCGCGACCCCGCCGCCTGGGCGATGTCGATGTCGTACGACAGACCCGACACGTAGTCGTAGTTGTAGTCCGGGCGGCCGCCCGCGTTCGTCAGCTTCTCCACGTCCACGGCCGCACCGGCCGCCGTCTGCACGAAGTACTGCGCCGAGTACTCCAGGTACGCCTTGATCTGCGCGCCCGTCACCAATTTGGCGACCAGCGTGTTGTCGTACACGTACAGGCTCGACAGGTCCCGGATGGTCACCTCGCCCGCCGGGATCTCCGAGGTCCGCGAGAACGGCGAGGCCTGCGCGATGACCGGCAGCGAGGCGTACTCCGTGCCCGCCAGCGCCGCCTTCACCACGTCCTCCTGGACCTTGGTGATCAGGTCGATGATCGGGGCGTCCTTGTACCGGGCGTCCACCGTCGTCAGCGTCTCGGTCGCGGTGCCGACGACCTGGTTGACGTACGCCACGACCTTGTCGTGCTCGTCGTCGAGCAGCCTGGTGATCTCCGGGTCGTCGGCGACCGTCCTGGAGTCGCGCACGCTCGCCGAGACCGACTCCACCGTCCAGCGGCCCTTCGCGAAGACCAGCTCGATGTCGAACAGCGACAGGCGCTGCGCGTAGCAGAGCGGCTCCGAGAGCACGACCGTCTTGCCAGTCTGCTCGTTCGTCACCTTCAGCTCGACGATCTCGGTGTGCGCGTGTCCGACCAGGATCGCGTCGATGCCCGGAACCTGCTGCGCGACCAGCGCGGCCGAGTTCTCGATGTACGGCAGCTGGTCGCCGTAGGACGAGGTGCCCGAGGAGCCGGAGTGGGCGGAGACGACCACCACGTCCGCGCCCATCGACCGCAGCTTCGGCACCCACTTCGCCGCCTGCTCCTCCAGACCCGGGAAGGTCAGCTTGCCCTGGACGTAGGCCTTGTCCCAGATCGCGATACCGGGGTTGGTGAGCCCGAGCACCGCGACCTTGACCGGCGGCGCGCCCTTCACGTGGAACTTCTTGATGAAGTACGGCGGAAAGGCCGGCTTCATCGTCTTCGCGTCCAGCGCGTTGGCACCGAGCAGCGGGAAGTCGCACTGCTCCTCGAACTTCCGCAGCGTCTCGATGCCGTAGTTGAACTCGTGGTTGCCGAGCGCCACCGCGTCGTAGCCGATGGCGTTCATCGCCTGCGCCATCGGGTGCACCGGGCCGCCCTCGGCGGTGATCGGCTCGACCTTGGCGTAGTAGTACGTCAGCGGGGTGCCCTGGATCGTGTCACCCGCGTCCAGCAGCAGCGTGTTGTGGCGGCCCTTCTCCTCGCGGACCTGCTCGACCAGGGTGGCGATCCGGGCCAGGCCCTTCGCGTTGCCCTTGGCGTCGGTGTACTCCGCGTCCTTGAAGTAGTCCCAGTTGAAGATGTTGCCGTGCAGGTCGGTCGTGCCCATGACCGTCAGGGAGTACCGCTTGACGGGCTTCGGCCCCTTCTTCGCCTCGGCGGCCTCGGCCGCGGGCGCCGCGGCGGCACCGGCCAGCGCGACCCCCGCTCCGGTGACGGCCGACTTCTTCAGGAACTTCCGACGGTTCAGGGGCATGTCGCGGTTCTCCTCGGGATGGTCCATGACGCGCGTAGATCCCGTACGTGGAGGCGGACCGACGCGCGTAGATTCTGACCCGTGCACGGCGACCGGGAACAGATCCGTGAGGTTGCGATCTGGTGACCTGGCCTGTGAGTTGGCTGTCCGCACCCGGCCAAGCGGTGACACAGTGGGGCGTATGACCACGCCTCCCGCACCCTCGCTTCCCTACGGCACCCCCGACGCCCCGCGGATCGCCGTACGCGGCGAGGCCCACCTCGAAGTCGACCCCGAGATCGGCCGCCTCGGCATCACCGTCGCCGCCCGCGGCAAGGACCGCCGCTCCGCCCTGGACGACCTCGCCCGGCGCAACGCCACCGCCCTGGAACTGGTCAAGTCCTACGGCGACGCGGTCGAGCGGGTGGAGACCGGCGCCTTCTCCGTCCGACCCGAACTGACCAAGCACGGCCGCGGCGAACGCGTCCGCACCTACCACGGCACCGTCCATCTCACCGCCGAGCTCACCGACTTCACCGCCCTCGGCGAACTCGCCACCCGCCTCGCCGACTTGGAGCTCACCCGCGTCGACGGCCCCTGGTGGGACCTGCGCCCCGACTCACCCGCCCATCGCCGGGCCCGCGAACAGGCCGTCCGGGAAGCGGTCCAGCGGGCCCGCGAGTACGCCGAGGCGCTGGACACCACACTCGCGGCACTGGTGGAACTCGCCGACATCGGCGCCGAGGACGGCGGACCGCGACCGATGGCCGCGGGGGCGCGGATGCGGTCCATCGCCTACGCGGAGGCCGCCGAGGACACGGTAGCCGCGCTCGACCTCGAACCGCAGCGCCAGCACGTCTATGCGGAGGTCATCGCGCGATTCACCATGCGGCCGCCGAGGCTGTAGTTCATTTCTCCGCATCGAGGACGCGTCAGGAGAATCGAATTCGCTCATCAGAGCGGCCACCCGCACAATTCAACACTTGTCAATAGCCCTTCACGCAAAGGTTGTTGGTTGGTCATGCGGGGCCAATTCACTACCCGTCGGTAAGCCATAGGCTCGAAACATGCGCCGAGCGAAAATCGTCTGCACCCTGGGCCCCGCCACCGACTCGTACGACCAGATCAAGGAACTGGTCGAGGCCGGAATGGACGTGGCCCGATTCAACCTCAGCCACGGCGGACACGCCGAACACGAGGAGCGCTACCAGCGCGTACGCAAGGCCTCCGACGAGATCGGCCGCAGCGTCGGCCTGCTCGCCGACCTTCAAGGCCCGAAGATCCGCCTCGGCCGCTTCACCGAAGGACCGGTACTCCTTGAACGCGGCGACGCCTTCACCATCACCGTGGAGCGGGGCGCCGAGGGCAACCGGGACCAGTGCGGCACCACCTACTCCGGCCTCGCCGGCGACGTCACCCCGGGCGAGCGCATCCTCGTCGACGACGGCAGGGTCTGCCTGGAGGTGACGGAGGTCGACGGCCCCCGCGTCCGCACGACGGTCGTCGAAGGCGGCATGGTCTCCGACCACAAGGGCCTGAACCTGCCCGGCGTCGCCGTCTCGGTCCCGGCCCTGTCGGAGAAGGACGAGGCGGACCTCCGCTGGGCCCTGCGCACCGGCTTCGACGTCATCGCGCTGTCCTTCGTCCGGTCCGGCCGCGACGTCGAGGACGTCCACCGCATCATGGACGAGGAGGGCCGCCGGCTCCCGGTCATCGCCAAGGTGGAGAAGCCGCAGGCGGTGGAGGCGATCGACGACATCGTCGCGGCCTTCGACGGCATCATGGTGGCCCGGGGCGACCTGGGTGTGGAGATGCCCCTGGAACAGGTCCCGATCGTCCAGAAGCGCGCGATCAAACTGGCCAAGCGCAACGCCAAGCCGGTCATCGTGGCGACCCAGATGCTCGACTCGATGATCGACAACGCCCGGCCGACCCGCGCGGAGGCCTCGGACGTGGCCAACGCGGTCATCGACGGCACCGACGCCGTGATGCTGTCCGGCGAGACGAGCGTGGGCAAGTACGCCATCGAGACGGTACGGACGATGGCGAAGATCGTGGCGGCGGCGGAGGAGGACCTCCTGTCGAAGGGCCTGCCACCGCTGACGGACCGCAACAAGCCCCGCACCCAGGGCGGAGCGGTCGCCCGCGCCGCCGCCGAGATGGGCGACTTCCTGGGCGCCAAGTACCTGGTCGCCTTCACCCAGTCCGGGGACACGGCCCGCCGCCTGAGCCGCTACCGCTCCCCGATCCCACTCCTGGCCTTCACCCCGGACCCGGCCACGCGCTCGCAGCTGACGTTGACGTGGGGTGTGGAGACGTTCCTGGGACCGCGTGTGGAGTCGACGGACGCGATGGTGAACCAGGTCGACGAGCTGCTCCTGAAGTACGGCCGCTGCCAGAAGGGCGACACGGTCATCATCACCGCCGGCTCCCCGCCCGGCGTCTCGGGCTCCACGAACCTGGTCCGCGTCCATCACATCGGCGAGGACGACAGCCCGAAGTAGACGCGGGGTTCAGTACTTGGGGCCCACGTGCGCGTCCATGAGGGCTACGGAGGCCTTGCGGGCGACGGAGATGTTGCGGCTGTTCGCACGGCGCCATTCGACACCGACGCGATCCAGTGCCTCGGTGAACAGCCCGATGATGTCGCTCGACAGGTTGGTGAAGAAGTACCGGGGGTATTCGTAGCGCTTCCACTCACCACGGACGAGACGTGTCGTCCAGTTGGTGACGCGGCAGCCGTCGGAGTGGACGAGACCGCGGATGAACTCCCAGGGGTGGGTCTCGACGATCTCCTGCTGCCAGGGTTCGAGGGTGATGGTGCGCTCGTGCTTCTTGCCGGGGCCGTGCTGAGGGAAGATGCGGGGCCAGTATGGGGAGTAGCTGGTAACCGTCGTGCAGCCCTCCTTCTGGATCAAGTACACGCCGATACCGGGGCGCACTTTCGTGATCGCCTCGCGGCACTGCTGGATGAGGCCGGGCCACGCGTCGGCGCACGCGATGCGGAGGTAGTACCCGGTGCCGCGAGGGTGAGCACTGATGCAACCGTCTCCGAGGTAGAGGCCCAGTAGGTAGGAGTACGAGCTCTCGTCGGCGGGGGGTCCTGGGTCTTGCGGCGCGATGCGAGGCAAGGGCTCAAGACGCTGTTGCCAGGAGCGGATTGCGGCTCGGGAGATGCCGGTCACTCGACTGACCGAATTCAGGCTGCGTCCTTGTGCGACCAACATGAGGGCCCGCTTGCGTGTGCTGACGTCGTACATGTGAACACCCTGGGAGAGTGATCGCGGCGACACGCAGCAAAAAGCGGATGTTCACGAGAACGTGGACATCCGCATTTGAAGCTCGACCTTGGAATCGCAGGAAAAGTGCCCCGGGTCGGACTCGAACCGACACTGTACGGGTTTTGAATCCGTTGCCTGCTGCCAATTGGGCTACCGGGGCTCGAAGAATCAAAGGTTTCCCCCGACCCTCCGCGCGTCCACCATACCGTAGCTAGGTAGGCTCTTGGGAGCAGCACCCCTGCCCCTGAACGAGGAGCCCCCGTGACCGCCCCCGAGTCGCCCCAGCCCGTAGACGCGCCCGACGACGACAAGTCGCACGTGCCTCCGCTGACGACCCGTGTCGTCATCGCCGAGGACGAGGCGTTGATTCGGCTCGACCTCAAAGAGATGCTCGAAGAAGAGGGGTATTCCGTCGTCGGGGAGGCCGGTGACGGCGAGCAGGCCATCGAGCTGGCCCGGGAGCACAAGCCGGACCTCGTCATCCTCGACGTGAAGATGCCCAAGCTCGACGGCATCTCCGCCGCCGAGAAGATTGCCGAGGAGAGCATCGCCCCGGTGCTCATGCTCACCGCCTTCTCGCAGCGGGATCTGGTGGAGCGGGCCCGGGACGCCGGTGCGATGGCGTACTTGGTCAAGCCGTTCAGCAAGAGCGACGTCGTGCCCGCCATCGAGATGGCCGTCTCCCGGTTCACCGAGCTGAAGGAGCTGGAGAAGGAGGTCGCCGACCTCACCCTGCGGCTCGAGACGCGCAAGCTCGTCGACCGGGCGAAGTCCGTTCTGCAGACCGAGTACGGGCTGACCGAGCCGGCCGCCTTCCGGTGGATCCAGAAGACCTCGATGGACCGGCGGATGTCGATGCAGCAGGTCGCCGAGGCCGTCATCCAGGACGCCGAGGAGAAGAAGGCCGGCAAGGCCTAGCCCTGGCCGTGCGTACGGCGAAGGCCCGCGTCCCCGGCTGGGGACGCGGGCCTCCGTCGTAGGGGATCAGTCCTCGCCGAGGTAGGCCTTGCGGACCGACTCGTCGTGGAGCAGGTCCTGGCCGGTGCCGGACAGGACGATGTTGCCGACCTCCATCACATGGCCCTGGTCGGCGAGCGAGAGCGCCGCCTGGGCGTTCTGCTCGACCAGCAGGATAGTGGTGCCCTGCGACTTCAGCTCGGAGATCGTCGCCATGATCTTCTGCATCATGATCGGCGACAGACCCATCGAGGGTTCGTCGAGCATCAGCAGCTTCGGCTGGGACATCAGGGCGCGGCCCATCGCCAGCATCTGCTGCTCACCGCCGGAGAGGGTGCCCGCCGCCTGGTTGCGGCGCTCTCCGAGGATGGGGAACAGGTCGTACGCCTTCTGGATGTCCTTCTCGATGCCCTCCTTGTCCTTCCGGAGGAAGGCGCCGAGCTGGAGGTTCTCGAAGATGGTCAGGCGCGGGAAGATGTGCCGGCCCTCGGGGGAGTGGGCCAGGCCCAGCGCGACGATCTTGTGGGCGGCGACGCCGGTGAGCGGCTTGCCGTCGAAGATGATCTTCCCGGAGGTGGGCTTGAGGAGCCCGGACAGGGTGCGCAGGGTCGTGGTCTTGCCGGCGCCGTTGGTGCCGATGAGGGTCACGACCTGGCCGGCCTCGACGCTGAAGGAGATGCCCTTGACGGCCTCGATCTTGCCGTAGGCGACCCTGAGGTCCTCGACCTCGAGCAGTGCGGTCACTGGGCGTCTCCCTTGGTGCTGGTGGTGCTGGTCGCGTCGACCGCGGCCTCGGCGGCCTCGACCTCGGCGGCCTCCGCCTCGCCCGGGTCGCCCTCGAAGGGCTCGCCGAGGTAGGCGGCGATGACGCGCTCGTCGGCCTGGACGACCTCGGAGGTCCCCTCGACGAGCTTCTCGCCCTGGACCAGGACGGCGACGCGGTCGCTCAGGTTGAACACGAAGCGCATGTCGTGCTCGATGAGCAGGACGGCGATGCCCTGGTCGCGGATGGCGAAGACGAGTTCCTCCGTGGCCCGCGTCTCCTGCGGGTTCATGCCGGCCGTCGGCTCGTCCAGCAGCAGCAGGCCGGGGTCGGAGGCGAGGGCGCGGGCGATCTCCAGCTTGCGCTGCTCGCCGTAGGGGAGGTTACGGGCGAGGTGGTCGCGCTTGTGGGCGAGGCCGATGAACTCCAGGAGTTCCATGGCCCGTTCCTCGCTGGCGGCTTCGGCCTTCTTGAAGCCGGGGCCGCGCAGCAGCGCCGACCACAGGCCCTCCTTGGTCCGCGTGTGGCGGCCGACGAGGACGTTCTCCAGGACGGTCATGTTGGCGAAGAGCCGGATGTTCTGGAACGTCCGGGCGATGCCGGCCTTCGTCACGAGGTGCGGCTTGGGCGGCAGCACCGTGCCCTTGTACGAGACCGTGCCCTCGGTGGGGACGTACAGGCCCGTGAGGCAGTTGAAGAAGGTGGTCTTGCCGGCGCCGTTGGGGCCGATCAGGCCGACGATCTCGCCGGCGTTGACCGTGAAGTCCACCGAGCGGACGGCGGTCAGGCCGCCGAAGCGCATGGTGACGCCGCGGGCTTCGAGTACAGGTGTCGTCATGGTTCGTTACGCCCCTGCCTTGGTGACGGCCGGTTCGTCGGTCAGCGTCGCTTGTTGTGGTACGTCGAGTTGCCCGGTCTCGTGGAACTCGAGCTGCTGGCGGCGGTTGGCGATGATGCCTTCCGGGCGGAAGCGCATCAGCAGGACCAGCGCGATGCCGAAGGCCAGCAGGGACTTGTCCTGGAGGAAGTTGAGCTTCTCCGGGAGCAGGTAGAGCAGCGCGGCGCCGAGCAGCGGGCCGGCGACGGTGCCCATGCCGCCGAGGACGACGGCCGCCAGCAGGAAGGCCGAGTTGGGCGGGGTGGATCCGGCGAACTGGTACGGCGTCGGCACCACGGAGTAGGTGACGTGGGCGCTGACGGTGCCGGCGAGGCCCGCGAGGGCGGCGCCGAGGGCGAAGGCGACGAGCTTGACGCGGAAGCCGTTGATGCCCATGGCGGTGGCGGCGGTCTCGTCCTCCCGGATGGCGATCCAGGAGCGGCCGATGCGGGAGTCCGCGGCGCGGGTGTAGACGAGGACCACGATGGCCATGATCAGGACCATCAGCAGGTAGTAGTTGGCGAACCGGCCGAGGGTGAAGCCGCCGATGTCGTGCGACTCGCCCAGGTTGAACCCGAAGAAGCTCAGGTCCGGGATGGACGGGATGCCGTTGGGGCCGTTGGTGATGTCGGGGCCGGAGTCGCCGTCCATGTTGTTGACGGCGATGCGGAAGATCTCACCGAAGCCGAGGGTGACGATGGCGAGGTAGTCGCCGCGCAGTCGCAGGGTCGGGGCGCCGATGAGGACACCGAACAGCAGTGAGGCGGCGGCGCCGGTCAGGGCCGAGGCCCAGAAGGGGAACTGGACGCCGGAGAAGCGGGAGAACTCGGAGCCGGAGACGAGGGCCGCGGTGTAGGCGCCGACGCCGAGGAAGGCGACGTAGCCGAGGTCCAGGAGGCCGGCGAGGCCGACGACGATGTTCAGGCCGAGGGCGACCGTACCGAAGATCAGGATGTTCACGCCGATGTTGGCGTAGTGGTCATCGGTCTGGGTGAAGGGGAACGCGATGGCCGCGACGAAGCCCATGGCCAGCGTGAAGCTGCGGTTGTGGGCGACGATCCGGGAGAAGGTGTCCATCAGTCCCGCGGTGTGCAGGGCCCACAGCGAGAAGGTGATCAGGATCAGGTAGCCGACGAACAGCTCGCCGTATTCGGTGTCGATGCCGTAGGTGAAGACGGCCAGGCCGATCGCCGTGACGACGGTGATGATGGCCCGCTCGATCCAGGGGGCGAGGCTCTTGGCGGCGGGGATCCGGTCGGGCTTGGCGACGTAGGCCTTCAGGTTCTCCTTGAGGTCGTCGCCGAGCTGCTCGGGCAGGGCGAGGGCGCCGAGCAGGGGCAGCAGGGAGGCGATGGCCGCGAGGTAGCCGCCGGGCTCCAGGTTCACGATGCCGCCCAGCTCCACGCAGATGGAGATGACGGTGAACCAGGTGGTGGCGAACCCGCCGAGTGCCACGAGCACCAGCGGGGCGTTGTTCTTCGCGGGCAGGAGCCAGCCGAGGCCGCGGATGCCGTAGGACGACAGCGCGAACAGTGCGGTGAGCAGTCCGGCGATGAAGGTCAGCCACTGGAGGCCGCCGGGGTAGCCGTTGATCGTGAGGTCGCCGGGGAACTCGGAGGTCCAGGTCCAGGCGAGGAAGGCGGAGGCCGCGGTGGCGATGCCGCCGCCGAGGAGGAGGGCGCGGGCCGCGGAGAGCGGCAGGGACAGCAGGCCGCGGGCGGCCGGGGTCTTCGTGGCCGCCGGGGTGTCCGGGGTGGTCTTGTCGATCTCGGTCACGTGATCACGCCCTGTCCGCGACGCGTTCGCCGAGCAGACCCTGTGGCCTGACCAGGAGCACGAGGATGAGGAGGCAGAAGGCCCAGACGTTGGCCCAGCTCTGGCCGCCCAGCTGCTGCATGCCGGGGATCTCGTCGATGTAGGCGGAGGCGAGGGTCTCGGCGATGCCGAGGACCAGTCCGCCGAGCATGGCGCCGTAGATGTTGCCGATGCCGCCGAGGACGGCCGCGGTGAAGGCCTTCAGGCCCATCAGGAAGCCCATGCGGTAGTCGATGTTGCCGTACTTCAGGCCGTAGGCGACGGCGGCGACCGCGGCGAAGAAACCGCCGATCGCGAAGGCGATCACGATGATCCGGTTGGTGTCGATGCCCATGAGCTGGGCGGTGTCCGGGTCCTGCGCGGTGGCCTGCATGGCGCGGCCGGTGCGGGACTTGCGGACGAAGTACGCCAGCGCGGCCATGCACACGATCGCGGAGAGGATCAGGAAGATGTCGGCGTCCTTGATGGTGATGGAGCCGATCTCGTGGGTGGCGTCAAGACCCGGGAAGGCGATGGCGCGGTCGGCGCCGGGGTAGAAGTTGCGGACGACTTCCTGGAGGGCCAGGGAGAGGCCGATCGCGGTGATGAGCGGTGCCAGTCGTGGTGCTCCGCGCAATGGTCGGTAGGCGAACCGTTCCGCCCCGACGGCGATGAGGATGGCGACCAGGCCGCCGCCTATCAGCATGAGCGGGACGGCGACGGCCATCGAGGTGCCGTCGGGAAGGATGTAGAAGTAGACCGTGAAGGCGCCGAAGGCCCCGGTCATGAAGATCTCGCCGTGCGCGAAGTTGATGAGCTGGACGATGCCGTACACCATCGTGTAGCCGATGGCGATCAGCCCGTACATCGAGCCTAGAAGCAGCCCGTTGGCCAGCTGCTGCGGCAGGGTGTTCACCGCATGGCCTCCATGTCGCTGGATGTCGTGTGCACTGGTCGCGTGCAAGGTCGTGGGTGCACTGAACTGTGCGGGGTCTGGGTGTGAGAACGGGCCGCGCGGTCGGGGTCCCCTCCCGCGCGGCCCGCGTTGCTGATGGGCTGCCTGGGTCAGCCGAGGTCGGCGGTGCCGGTCTTGACTGCCTTCCACGCACCCTTTTCGACCTGGTAGACGGTCAGCTGCTTGTTGGTGGTGTCGCCGTACTCGTCGAACGCGACCTTGCCGGTGAGGCCCTCGAAGTCCGACTTCTGGACCTCTTCGACGACCTTGGCACGCAGGTCGTTGATGTCGCTCGGGACCTTGCCGTCGTTGGCGTCCACGACCGCCTTCACGGCCTTGATGATCGCCGTGGTGGCGTCGTAGGAGTACGCGCCGTAGGCGCCGTAGTCACCCTTGTAGCCCTTGGACTTGTAGGTCTCGATGAAGGTCTTGGCGGCGGGCAGGGTGTCGGCGGGGACACCGATCGCGGTGGCCAGGTCGCCCTCGGTGGGCTTGCCGCCGGCCTCGATGTAGGTCGAGGCGAACATGCCGTCACCGCCGAACAGCGGGATGTTGACGCCGCCGTCCTTCATCTGCTTGGTGAGCAGCGCGGACTCGTCGTACTGGCCGCCGTAGTAGAGGATGTCGGCCTTGGAGTTCTTGATCTTGGTGACGAGGGAACCGAAGTCCTTGTCACCGGTGTTGACGTGGTCCGTCTCGACGACCTTGCCACCGAGCTTCTTGAACTGCTCGCTGAAGATCTTCGCCAGGCCGGCGCCGTAGGTCTGCTTGTCGTCGACGACGAAGACGCTCTTCTTCTTGAGACCGTTGTAGGCGTAGTCCGCGGCGAAGCTGCCCTGGAGCTCGTCCGTGGTGGCCGTGCGGAAGTAGGTGTCGAACGGCCGCTTCTTCTCGCCCTGCCAGTCCTTGCCCTGGGTGAGCTCGGGGTTGGTGTTGGACGGGGAGATCTGGACCATCTTCGCCGAGGCGAAGACCTGCTGCATCGTCTGGGCGACGCCGGAGTTCAGCGGGCCGACGGCGCCGACGGCGGTCTTGTCGCCGGTGATCGCGGTGGCGTTCGACTGGCCGGTGGCCGGCTGCGCCTTGTCGTCGTAGGCCTTCAGCTTGAAGGTCACGCCCGGGACGAGCTTGTTCTTGTTGGCGTCGTCGACGGCGATCTGGGCGCCGTACTGGATGCCGAGACCGGTGGTGGAGTTCTCACCGGACAGCGGGGCGTCCACGCCGATGGTCAGCGTGGTGGTGTCGCCGCCGCCACTGTTGTCCCCGTCACCGCTGTCGTCTCGGGAGCCGCAGGCGGTGAGCGTCAGAGCTCCGGTCGCAAGGACGGAGGTAAGTATCACCAAGGAACGTCGCACAATCAGTCCTTTCCGCAGTCACGCCCGCCCTTGTTGGGGGCGGCAGGTGCCGCGCTGGTACCGAACTCCCGATGGAGCGGTGACTGGCCGTGACTCTAAGCCCGGTATGTGCGGATGGGCATCGGGCCGAGCTTCCTTGTGACTTTCTTGTTATGACGTGGTGGAGGGCGGGGCGGGGGGAGGGGCGCTCTCAGCCGGTTTGGCGGAATTTCCACTCAGTCCGCATTTTGAGAACCCGCACTTCCGGTTGGCCATGAGCCTGGTCGGGCGGGTATGGGGTCGCAGGCCGCGCGAAGAAGATCGGAAAGGTCCCGCGAGAACGCGCCACCGAAGATGAAGCTGTGGTGCTGTATTGCGCGAGCGTTACGGAGTGTTACGTCGAGAAAGGGAAGGTCCGCATTCAGGGGCAGTTCCGAACAGTCGGATACGGAAATTTCCACGGAGATACGCCTGGTTGTGCCGTCCGGGACGGTGAACTCGGGGCGGGGGGTGCTGCGGGCGCGCAGCCCGGCGAAGGCGGCGCCGATGACCCGCACGGTGACGTCGGAGCCTCGGGCGACGGAGACGTCGAAGCGGAAACTCCCGCTGGTGGTGGGGTAGTTGGGGTTTCGCGCGGCTCCGAGATAGTCCCATGTGGTGACGTTGGCGGGCCAGGGAGCTTGATCGACGATCTCGGGTCGGCCGGCATCGTCGGGGGTGAGGAGGAGGGCGCCGGCCGTGGCGAGGGCGGTGAGCGCGACGACGAGCGCGGTGGCGCGGGCGCGGGGGGAGACGCGTGCGGTGAGGCGCGGTGGATCGACCCCGATGACCTCGTAACTCGCATCGGAATCGGGGGAGTTGACGGGTTCGACGGGACCGGTGCCGGTCATGGGGGAACGGTACTGCGGGAGGGGGGAGACGGCACCCCGTCGGCGCGGGGCCGCGCGTCCCACCCCTCAGCGTCGGCGCGGGGTCAGGCACCCACGGGTGCGCCGTCCCCGGGTCGCACGTCCCGCAGCAGGCAGGTCAGCCGAGCGGTGCACACCCGCTTCCCCTCCTCGTCACTGATCACGATCTCGTACGTCGCGGTGGAGCGCCCCCGGTGGACGGGCGTCGCGACCCCCGTGACCAGTCCCGACCGGACCCCACGATGGTGCGTGCAGTTCAGGTCGACGCCCACGGCGATCTTGGAGGACCCCCCGTGCAACATCGACCCCACGGACCCCAGAGTCTCCGCCAGCACCGCGGACGCGCCCCCGTGCAGCAACCCGTAGGGCTGGGTGTTCCCCTCCACCGGCATCGTCCCGACGACCTGCTCCGCCGACGCCTCCAGGATCTGCACGCCCATCCGCGTCCCCAGGTGCCCGGCCGAGAACAGCGCCGGCAGATCCACCCCGAGCGCCGCGTACTCGTCGATGACCTCTTGCGGGAACCTCACCTGCTGCTGCTCGCCCATGGGGCCAGACTCCGTTCGTCGACGATCCGGTCCAGCGTCCGCGGGATCCGGCACCTGAGCAAACGCTCAGTCGGTCGCCGATTGTTCCAGACGCACCACGACGGACTTGCTGGCCGGGGTGTTGCTGGTGTCCGCGGTGGAGTCCAGCGGCACCAGCACGTTGGTCTCCGGGTAGTACGCCGCCGCACACCCCCGGGCCGTGGGGTAGACCACGACCCGGAACCCGGGCGCCCGCCGCTCCACCCCGTCCCTCCACTCGCTCACCAGATCGACGTACGACCCGTCCGCGACCCCGAGACCCCGCGCGTCCTCGGGGTTCACCAGCACCACGCGCCGCCCGTTCCTGATCCCCCGGTAACGGTCGTCGAGGCCGTAGATCGTGGTGTTGTACTGGTCGTGCGAGCGCAGCGTCTGCAGCAGCAGCCGCCCCTCGGGCAGCTCCGGATACTCCACCGGCGCAGCCGTGAAGTTGGCCTTGCCGGTCGCCGTCGGGAACCGCCGCTCGTCGCGCGGAGCGTGCGGCAGGGCGAACCCGCCCGGCTGGGCCACGCGCGCGTTGAAGTCCTCGAATCCGGGGATCACCCGCGCGATACGGTCCCGGACGGTCGCGTAGTCCTTCTCGAACTCCTCCCACGGCACCCGGCTGCCCTCACCGAGCACCCGCCGCGCCAGCCGGCACACGATCGCCGGCTCGGACAGCAGGTGCGCGCTCGCCGGTTCGAGGCGCCCGCGCGAGGCGTGCACCATGCCCATGGAGTCCTCGACGGTCACGAACTGCTCGCCGCTGCCCTGAAGGTCACGCTCGGTGCGTCCCAGCGTCGGCAGGATCAGCGCCCGCGCGCCCGTGACCGCGTGTGAACGGTTCAGCTTGGTCGACACGTGCACGGTCAGCCGCGCCCGCCGCATCGCCGCCTCGGTCACCTCGGTGTCCGGCGACGCGGACACGAAGTTGCCGCCCATCGCGAAGAACACCTTCGCCTTGTCGTCCCGCATCGCGCGGATGGCCCGTACGACGTCGTAGCCGTGCTCCCGGGGCGGCGCGAACCCGAACTCCTTCTCCAGGGCGTCGAGGAAGGCGGGCGCGGGCCGCTCGAAGATGCCCATGGTGCGATCGCCCTGCACATTGGAGTGGCCGCGCACCGGGCACACGCCCGCGCCCGGACGCCCGATGTTGCCGCGAAGGAGAAGGAAGTTGACCACCTCGCGGATGGTCGACACGGCGTGCTTGTGCTGGGTGAGGCCCATCGCCCAGCAGACGATCGTGCGCTCGGAGGCGAGGATCATCCCGAGCGCCCGCTCGATCTCCTCCTGGGTCAGCCCGGTCGCGGTGAGCGTCTCGTCCCAGTCGGCGGCCCGCGCGGCGGCGGCGAACTCCTCGTAACCGTGGGTGTGTTCGCGGACGAACTCCTCGTCGACCGCGCCCTCGGTCTCGAGGACCAGCTTGTTCAGCAGCCGGAACAGCGCCTGGTCGCCGCCGATGCGGATCTGCAGGAACAGATCGGTGAGCGCGGCGCCCTTGAGCATGCCCTGCGGGGTCTGCGGGTTCTTGAACCGCTCCATCCCGGCCTCGGGCAGCGGATTGACGGTGATCACCTTGGCGCCGTTGGCCTTGGCCTTCTCCAGCGCGGACAGCATCCGCGGGTGGTTCGTGCCCGGGTTCTGGCCGGCGACGATGATCAGGTCGGCCCGGTAGAGGTCCTCCAGCAGGACACTGCCCTTGCCGATACCGATGGTCTCGCTCAGCGCGGAGCCCGACGACTCGTGGCACATGTTCGAGCAGTCCGGCAGGTTGTTGGTGCCGAACTCGCGGGCGAACAGCTGATAGAGGAACGCCGCCTCGTTGCTGGTGCGGCCGGAGGTGTAGAAGAGGGCCTCGTCGGGGGAGGCGAGCGCCGCCAGCTCCTCGGCGACGATGTCGAAGGCGCGCTCCCAGGTGACGGGCTCGTAGTGGTCGCCGCCCTCGGGGAGGTACATGGGGTGGGTCAGCCGCCCCTGCTGGCCCAGCCAGTACCCGCTGCGGGTCGCCAGGTCGGCGACGGAGTGCGCGGCGAAGAACTCCGGGGTCACCCGGCGCAGGGTGGCCTCCTCCGCGACCGCCTTCGCGCCGTTCTCACAGAACTCCGCGGTGTGCCGGTGCTCCGGCTCCGGCCAGGCGCAGCCCGGGCAGTCGAAGCCGTCCTTCTGGTTGACGCGCAGCAGTGTCAGCGCGGTCCGCTTGACCCCCATCTGCGCTTGCGCGACGCGCAGCGTGTGACCGATGGCGGGCAGGCCGGCGGCCGCGTGCTTCGGCTCGGCGACCTGCGGCGCGTCCTGAACCGGATCGCCCTTGGGCGGCTTCGTCGCCATCGCACGCTCTCCTTACGACTGCGTATGTGAGGTACGTCTCCGATCCTCGCACGTGTCAGTGACAACGCCCGTGCCCGGGGTTCGGCCCGGCCCGGGAGCATTGCTTGCGCGTACCGCCCGGCCCCCGCGCCACGGTGGTGGGCCCCGACTGTCAGTGCGGCGTGGCAGGATCGGGGACGTGGCAGAGACAGCATCGAAGAAGACCGAAACGAACCCCGGCGGCGGCCGTCCGCGGCTGATGCTCATGGACGGGCATTCCCTGGCCTACCGCGCGTTCTTCGCGCTGCCCGCGGAGAACTTCACGACCGCGACGGGCCAGCCGACGAACGCGATCTACGGCTTCGCGTCGATGCTGGCCAACACCCTGCGCGACGAGTCGCCCACGCACTTCGCGGTGGCCTTCGACGTGTCCCGCAAGACGTGGCGCTCCGAGGAGTTCACGGAGTACAAGGCGAACCGCTCCAAGACCCCGGACGAGTTCAAGGGCCAGGTCGAGCTGATCGGCGAACTGCTGGACGCGATGCACGTCTCCCGCTTCGCGATCGACGGCTTCGAGGCCGACGACGTGATCGCCACCCTCGCCACGCAGGCCGAGGCCGAGGGCTTCGAGGTGCTGATCGTCACCGGCGACCGGGACTCCTTCCAGCTCGTGAGCGAGCACACGACCGTGCTGTACCCGACGAAGGGCGTCTCGGAGCTGACCCGGTTCACCCCGGAGAAGGTCTTCGAGAAGTACGGCTTGACGCCCGCGCAGTACCCCGACTTCGCGGCCCTGCGCGGCGACCCGTCCGACAACCTGCCCGGCATCCCGGGCGTGGGCGAGAAGACCGCCGCGAAGTGGATCAACCAGTTCGGCTCGTTCGCGGAGCTGGTGGAGCGCGTCGAGGAGGTCAAGGGCAAGGCGGGCCAGAACCTCCGCGACCACCTGGAGGCGGTCAAGCTCAACCGCCGCCTGACCGAGATGGTGCGCACCGTCGAGCTGCCCAAGACCGTCAGCGACCTGGAGCGGGCCCCGTACGACCGCAAGGGCGTCGCGATGGTCCTGGACACCCTGGAGATCCGTAACCCCTCCCTGCGGGAGCGGCTGCTGGCCGTGGACCCGGGCGCCGAGGCGGCCGAGGAGACCCCGGTCGTCGCCGAGGGCGTGGCGCTGGACGGCAAGGCGCTGGGCACCGGCGAGCTGGCCCCGTGGCTGGCCGAGCACGAGGGCGCGCCCCTGGGGGTCGCCACCGTCGACACCTGGGCGCTCGGCACCGGCTCGGTGGCCGAGGTCGCGCTGGCCACGGCGGGCGGCCCGGCGGCCTGGTTCGACCCGTCCCAGCTGGACGAGGCCGACGAGACGGCATTCGCCGGCTGGCTGGCCGACCCGAGCCGCCCCAAGATCTTCCACAACGCCAAGGGCGCGATGCGTGTCTTCGCCGAGCACGGCTGGACCGTGGACGGCGTCACCATGGACACCGCCCTCGCCGCCTACCTGGTCAAGCCGGGCCGCCGCTCCTTCGACCTGGACGCGCTGTCCCTGGAGTACCTCCACCGCGAGCTGGCCCCCGCCGCCACGGCCGACGGCCAGCTCGCCTTCGGCGCGGACGACGGCGCCGAGGCCGAGGCGCTGATGGTGCAGGCCCGCGCCGTCCTCGACCTGGGCGAGGCCTTCGAGGGCCGGCTGGAGGAGGTCGGCGCCGCCGATCTGCTGCGCGACATGGAGCTGCCCACCTCCGCCCTGCTGGCCCGGATGGAGCGGCACGGCATCGCCGCCGACCGGGCGCACCTGGAAGCCATGGAACAGATGTTCGCGGGCGCTGTGCAGCAGGCCGTGAAGGAGGCGCACGCGGCGGCCGGGCACGAGTTCAACCTCGGCTCGCCCAAGCAGCTCCAGGAGGTCCTCTTCGGTGAGCTGGGCCTGCCAAAGACCAAGAAGACCAAGACCGGCTACACCACCGACGCCGACGCCCTGGCCTGGCTCGCGGGTCAGACGGAGAACGAACTCCCGGTGATCATGCTCCGCCACCGTGAGCAGGCGAAGCTGCGGGTCACGGTCGAGGGCCTGATCAAGACGATCGCGGCGGACGGCCGGATCCACACCACCTTCAACCAGACGGTCGCCGCCACGGGCCGTCTCTCCTCGACCGACCCGAACCTCCAGAACATCCCGGTCCGCACCGACGAGGGCCGGGCGATCCGCCGCGGGTTCGTGGTCGGCGAGGGCTTCGAGTCGCTCATGACGGCCGACTACAGCCAGATCGAGCTGCGCGTGATGGCCCACCTCTCCGCCGACGAAGGCCTGATCGAGGCCTTCACCTCGGGGGAGGACCTGCACACCACGGCCGCCTCCCAGGTCTTCGCCGTCGAGCCCGGCGCGGTGGACGCGGAGATGCGCCGCAAGATCAAGGCCATGTCCTACGGCCTGGCGTACGGCCTCTCCGCCTTCGGCCTCTCCCAGCAGCTGAACATCGAGGCGGGTGAGGCCCGTGCCCTGATGGACGCCTACTTCGAGCGCTTCGGCGGCGTGCGGGACTATCTGCGCCGCGCGGTCGACGAGGCGCGGGCGACCGGTTACACGGCGACTCTCTTCGGCCGCCGCCGCTACCTCCCCGACCTCAACAGCGACAACCGCCAGCGCCGCGAGGCGGCCGAGCGCATGGCGCTGAACGCCCCGATCCAGGGCACGGCGGCGGACATCGTCAAGATCGCCATGCTCAAGGTCGACGAGGCGCTCCGCGAGGCGGACCTGAAGTCCCGCATGCTCCTCCAGGTCCACGACGAAGTCGTCCTGGAGATCGCCCCGGGCGAGCGCGACCGGGCGGAGGCCCTCGTCCGCGAGCAGATGTCCAACGCGGTCACTCTGGACGTCCCGCTGGGCGTCTCGGTGGGCTCGGGCCAGGACTGGGAATCGGCGGCCCATTAGAGCGGCCGGTGGGGCGACGTCCCAGGGGCGCGGGGAACCCGCGCCCCGCGCCCCACCACCAACCCGCAGGCGGCTGGGTCCGTCACTCACCTAGCCGCCGTAAAGACGCCCCCCGGCCCCGGGCGCCGCCAGTATGCGGACATGGGCATACGCAAACCCCTGCGCCACCGCCGGACGGCACCCGCCGCGAGCACCCCGCGCATCCCCACCGACGTCAGGACGACCCTGGCCACCCTCCTGCTGTGGACGGAGCTCATCCGCCGACCCCGACGGACACCGCAGCCGGACGCCACACCCTGACCCCGAGGGCGTACACCAGCACCCCCACCAGGAGGCCGGCCCCCGCCCCGAAGCACAGGGTCGGGATCAGCTCCCAGGGCTTGGCACGCGACCCCCAGTAGGACCACCACCGCACCGCCCGCAGCAGCGCGAACACCCCCGCGCAGCCGAGCAGCGCCACCGCGGCCACCCACCGGTCCCGTACCGAGAGCACCGGGACCGCGACCGGCCGCACGTCGCCCGGCGCCCGCCGCAGCGCCGCCGTCACGAACACCGCGATGACGGCCGCGGCCACCGCGGAACCGCCGTACTGGAGGTACCAGTACAGCGGCGACCCGGCGATCTCCGCCCCGAGGACGGGGAACAGCCGCATCCCCCACCGGTCCAGATGCGTGAACGCGTCCCACACGACATGGGTCAGCGAGCCGAGCACGGCGGAGACGTACCACCGCGCGAGCAGCTCCGGGCGCACCCGCGCGCGGGGCGCACCGCAGCGCAGCAGCGCGGCCGGCCGGGGCTGCCGGGACGGCGGCAGCAGCGCCACCAACGGCTCGCGCACCAGCAGCCACAGCCCCACCAGCGCCCAGGCGAGGAGCACGTCCACCGTGAACACGCCCGCGAAGGAGTGCGTGACGTCGCCGAACTCCATCGCGCCGGAGACGGCACTGGCCGCGTAGTAGGTGAGATCGGGAGCGAAGGACCCGGCCACGAGGACCGCCGGCACCAGGGGGCCGCGGCCCGTTCCGTCGGTGCGGACGGCGGGCAGCACCGCCGCCGCATGGCTCAGGGTGAACGGCACCGCGGCTCCTCGCTGGGGAGTTGATCGACGCGCCCAGTATCACGTATGGCCAACTGGTGAATATGGGACGTGAACGGGTGCCCGAGGCGCGGAAGTTGTCGTAGGGTCACTTGGGTCGGCGCGCGGGGAGCGTGGCCGGCGGACAGACCGGGAAAGCCGTACGGACAAACAGGACGACCGTGCGGACAAATACGGACGGGCTCGCGGCCGGATCATCCGAACGCCGCATGAGCGCAACCCCCGCGGCGGGTCGTTCGTCACAACAGGGCGACGGGACAGTCAGAGACGGGCGCTCGGGGCGTCCACGGGAGGGGTTCACTCTATGTCGGCGCAATTCGGCAGGAGGCTGTACAAGGGTGCGGCCACCGCCGCCGTGGCCGCACTGGCGGTCGCGGCGCTGTCCGGCTCCCAGGCTCCCGGAGTGACGGTCGACGACCAGGGCAGACGGACCACCTCCGACGCGACGCCCTCACCCGACGCCGCCGCGTCCGAGAGCGCGACCGGCAACTCGCCGTACTACACGGACCTGCCGCCCCTCGACAGCCCCAAGCCCTCGCCGAGCGCGGGCGGCGGGACGGGCGGCACCGACTCCGAATCCGGCATCCCCGCGACCGTCCTGGACGCCTACCAGCAGGCCGCCGCGTCACTGCAGGACGCCAAGCCCGGCTGCAACCTGCCCTGGGAACTGCTCGCGGCCATCGGCCACGTGGAGTCCGGGCACGCCCGCGGTGGCCGGGTGAACGCCGACGGCACGACGACCTCCCCGATCCTCGGCCCGCAGCTCAACGGCGTCGGCTTCGCGAACATCAGCGACACCGACGGCGGCGCGTACGACGGGGACAGCTCCTACGACCGGGCCGTGGGGCCCATGCAGTTCATCCCCTCCACCTGGAAGTGGGCGGGCCGCGACGGCAACGACGACGGCGAGAAGGACCCCAACAACGTCTACGACGCCGCTCTCGCCGCGGGCCACTACCTGTGCCGCTTCGACTGGGACATGTCCGACCCGGACGACCTGCGCAGCGCGATCCTGAGCTACAACAACTCCACGGACTACCTGAACACCGTCCTGGCGTGGCTGGAGCACTACCGCAAGGGCGTCGACGAGATCCCCGACGGCACCGGCACCATCCCCGACGACCGCAGCGACAACGGCGGGGCGAGCGTCTCGCCGTCGCCGCGGCCCGAGCAGACGCCACCGCCGAGCACCCGTCCGCCGGGCAACGGCGGCACCACGCCGCCGCCTTCGCAGCCGCCCACGACCCCGCCGCCCACCACGACCCCGCCGCCGACGCCTCAGACGCCCACCGACACGGTGCACCACCTGGAGGACGCGGGTACCGCGAAGCTCTCCGCGATGGCGGGCGACGCGTTCGACGCGAAGGTGAGCACCCGGGCCGAGACCTCGGCCGGCAAGGGCGTCGGCAAGGTGCGGATCCGCTTCACCATCGTCGGCGACACCGACGCCACCTTCACCGGCGGCGAGAAGTACGCCACCGCGCTCACGAACAGCAGCGGCACCGCCGTCGCCCCCGCGCTCCAGGCGGGCGAGGCGACCGGCGACTTCATCGTCCGTACCACCGTCGTGGGCCGCTCGATCACCGGCCTCGACTACACGGCAACGGTCACCGAACGCGCCGCCGACGCCCTTGCCCGCACCGGTGAGCAGGCGCTGACCTGCACTCCTGGCGGCGAGTTCGCCGGCCAGGTGGAGCTGAAGGCCACCTACAAGGGCGCCGTCGCCGACGGCGTCGCGGCCACCGCCACCCTCGTCAAGTCGGCCGAGGACCCGGCCGAGAACGACAAGGGCCCCTACTTCAAGGACGCCGACGGCAGGACCGTGCGCACCCTGACCGGACTGAAGACGGACGCCGACGGCCTGTTGAAGCTGCCGAAGCTGTACGCCGACGACACCACCGGCACGTTCCTGCTCCGCGTCACCACCGCGGGCGGAGCCACGCTGACGGTCGAGTTGACGGTGGCGGCGGCCGAGTCGCCGTCGCCGACTCCCTCCACGAGCCCCAGCGCGTAACCCCGCACGACCCAGGCGGCGCTCCTCCCGACGGAGGGGCGCCGTCGTCGTGTGCGACGTGTTCTCATCTCGCCCGCGCGTTGCTACGGTGCCGACGACCTGACGATGCATCAGGTCTCAGCTCCGGCTCCCGGGAGGCCGTATGCGCGCCCTGATCGCCGCCGCGACCGGTCTCGCGGTCGCGCTGGCCCTGGTGTTCACGATCACCGCGCTGGGCTCGCCGACGGGCGAGACCTCCCCGAAGCCGCTGCTGACGACGGTGCCCGCACACCCGTAACCGCCCGGGAGGGAGGCCGAGATGCGCCGCAAGGCCAGTCTGATCCTGCTCGCCCTGGCCGTCTTCTTCGCCACGCTGTCCCCGATGCTGCGCTGGTACGCCTTCCCGCGCCTGGCCAAGATCCCGGCGAACCAGTACCAGGACATGGTCCTGGAGGCGAAGGACGCCACGCTCCTCGACTACGGCACGATGAAGGCGCGGAAGGTCTCCAAGGTCACCATCGTGCAGACCCTCAAGGGCAACGTGGAGGCCTCGGAGAAGATCGAGGAGACGGCGGGCCGCGACGTGGTCGTCTGGGACGGCCTCTCCTATGTCCAGGGCCCCGACGGCGAGATGGTCTCCCAGATCCCCGAGCGCTACATCTTCGACGCCCACACCCAGGAACCGGTCCACGCCACCGGCGAGATGGTCGACGGCGACCCCGTGCGCCGCGAGGGCATCGAGTTCAAGTGGCCCTTCCTGACGGAGAAACGGTCCTACGAGTACTTCGACGCCCAGACCCGCACCTCCGCGCCCATCCACTACAAGGGCACCGAGGACTTCCGCGGTGTCGAGGTCTACTACTTCGAGCAGACCATCCCGTGGACGAAGGTGCCGTACCCCAAGAAGCTGCCCGTGGGCGGCGTGACCGCGGAGTCCCTCGACCGGACCGGCACCACCCGCTGGTACACCACGGTCCGCAAGTTCTGGGTCGAGCCGCTGACCGGCGCACCCGTCTACGGCGAGGAGATCCACAAGGAGGAACTCCGAGGCGGCACCCTGCTCGGTGACCGCGACAAGGTCACGGCCTTCTCCGGCCACGTGAAGATGCGCGAGGACTACATCGACCACACGGTCGACCTGGTCAAGTCCAACCGCACCCTGGTCGCGCTGCTGACGTCGTACCTGCCCTGGAGCTTCCTGGGCCTCGGCATCCTGCTCCTGTCCCTGGCCCTCTACCTGGAGGCCAGAAGCCGCCACCCGGCGGACCCGGACCCGGCCGAGGACGTGACGGCGGAGCCGGTGAACGCCTGACCCCGCGGTTCCCTCAGGCGCCGCCGGCCTCGCGCCGGGCCCGAGCCGCCGTGTGCCGGGTCGGCTCGGCGCTCGCCGGGTCCTCCGGCCACGGGTGCTTGGGATAGCGCCCCCGCAGCTCGGCCCGCACACCCTTGTAGCCGTCCTTCCAGAAGGAGGCGAGGTCGGCTGTGACGGCGGCGGGGCGGCCCGCGGGGGACAGCAGGTGGACCAGTACCGGGACCCCCGCCACCGTGGGGGACTCGTGCAGGCCGAACATCTCCTGCAGTTTCACGGCCAGGACCGGCTGGTCGGGGTTCGTGTAGTCGATTCGGATCCTGGACCCACTCGGGACGGGCAGCCGTTCGGGTGCCAGCTCGTCCAGGCGCGCCGCCTCGCCCGACGCCCAGGGCAGCAGGCGGCCGAGCCCCGACCCCGCGTCGATCCGGGCCAGGTCGGCACGCCGCCGGGAACGGCTCAGCTCCGGCTCCAGCCACTCCTCCACGCGCGCGTGCAGGGCGGAGTCGGACACGTCGGGCCACGGCTCACCGACCCGCTGTCGCAGAAACGCCAGCCGCTGCCGCAGCACGACCGCCTCCGGCGACCATCGCAGCAGACCGAGCCCCTCCTGCCGCAGGCCTTCCAGCAGTGCGTCGCGTACGAGGGAGGCGCCGGGGTTCTTCAGCGGGCGCGCCGTCAGCTCGATCGCCCCGAGGCGCTCCACCCGGCGTGCGACCACGTCGCCGTCGGCCCAGTGGACCTCCTCGCCCTCGCGATACAGGGGGGCCGCCGCCGTCCGGGCCGTCTCCTCGTCCACCACCGCGGCGAGCTGCACGCGCGCGTGCCCCTTGCCGACCGGACGGTCCGCCACGGCGACCGCCAGCCAGGGCGTCCCGCGCAGGGGTGAGCCCTCCCGCAGTTCCGCCCGGGTCCCGGAGGCCATGAGGTAGGAGCCGCCGTCGAGCCTGGCGACGCGCTCGGGGAAGGCGAGCGCGGCGACGACTCCGGCGAGCCGGTCGACGGACAGGGCCGCCTCCTGGGCGGGAGCGCCGGGTCCGGCCCCGGCGCCCACCGCCTGACCGAACGCGCGGGAAGCCTCCCCGGCGGCGGTTCGCGGTTGCCGGTCCTGCGGAGTTCGGCCGAGGGCATCGTCGGCAGCGGCGCGCAGCCGCCGGACCTCACTGCGCCACCGGCCCGCGTAGGCGTCACCCCCGTGCCGGGCCGCCCGCAAGGCCGTCGCCAGGTCGTCGCCGTACTCCCGCGGCGCCTCCTCCGACAGCAGTGCGACCACCTCGGCACCCGCCCCGGACGTGTCCAGCAGCGCCCTTCCCAGCCGCGGGTGCACCCCGAGCCGGGCCAGCCGCAGCCCTCGCTCCGTGGCCCGCCCCCGGGCGTCCACGGCCCCCACCGCCGCCAAGGCGGCACGCGCCGCCGCCATCGCCCCCGCCGGTGGCGCGTCCAGCAGTGCCAGGCCGGCCGCCGACGGGTCGCCCCAGCACGCCACCTGGAGCGCGAACGCCGTCAGGTCGGCCACCTTGATCTCGGGGGAGGGGAAACGCGGCAGTCGGGTGTCCTCCGCCTCCGTCCAGCAGCGGTACACCGTCCCCGGCGCCTCACGTCCGGCCCGGCCCGCCCGCTGGCGTCCCGCCGCCTGTGACGCCCGTACCGTCGTCAGCGCGCTCAGCCCGCGCGCGTGGTCGACGCGTGGCTCGCGCGCGAGGCCCGAGTCGACGACCACCCGGACTCCGGGGACCGTCAGGGAGGACTCCGCCACGGAGGTCGCCAGGACCACGCGGCGGCCCGCGGAAGGAGACAGCACCGCGTCCTGCACCGCCGCCGGGGCCCTGCCGTGCACCTGGAGCACCTCGACCTCGCCCAGGTCGCCCAGCTGTCCCGCCACCCGCGCGATCTCGCCCACGCCCGGCAGGAAGCAGAGCACGTCCCCGTCCCGCTCGGTCAGTGCCCTGCGCACCACGGCCGCCACATGCGTCAGCAGCGCCGGGTCCACCCGCATCCCGTGCGGCGGCCGCACCGGTCGTGCGGGCGGTGCCCAGACGGTCTCCACCGGATACGAGACGCCCTCCGCCTCGACCACCGGCGCGCCGCCCAGCAGCCGGGCCCAGCCCGCCGCGTCCGTCGTCGCCGACGCGGCCAGCAGCCGCAGCTCCGGGCGCAGCGCCTGCCGTACGTCCCACAGGAAGGCCGCCGCCGTGTCCGCGTCCAGATGGCGTTCGTGGCACTCGTCCAGGACGACGGCGTCCACGCCCGCCAGCTCCTGGTCGCGCTGCAGTCGCTGCAGCAGCACACCCGTCGTGACGACCTCCACGCGCGCGTGCCGTCCGACCACGCGCTCACCGCGCACGGTGTAGCCGACGCTCTCGCCGACCTTCTCGCCCAGCAGCCACGCCATCCGCCGGGCGGCGGCGCGGGCGGCGATCCGGCGGGGCTCGGCGACGACGACCCGCCCGGCCGCGGAGCCGTCGCCCAGGAGGCCCGCCAACGCCAGCGGTACGAGGGTTGTCTTGCCGGTGCCCGGCGGCGCCACCAGGACAGCGGTGCCGTCAGCGTCCAGGGCCTCGGTCAGGCTGGGCAGGGCACTGCGTACGGGAAGGGCGTCCAGGGCGTCGTAACGGATCACGCCACCAGTGTCGTACGACGGCGGAATCGCCCCCTACGCGCGCGTGCCCTCAGTCCCGCTCGCAGACGAAGATCGCCGTCCCCGGGATCAGGTTGCCGCGCAGCGGGGACCAGCCGCCCCACTCCGCCGTGTTCCAGGCCGGCCACTCCGGCTCCACCAGGTCGACCAGGCGGAAGCCGCCGGCGACCACGTCACGGACCCGGTCCCCGATCGTGCGGTGGTGTTCGACGTAGACCGCCGCGCCCTGCTCGTCCTGCTCGACGTACGGCGTGCGGTCGAAGTAGGAAGCGGACACGGACAGGCCCTCGGGGCCGGGCTCGTCGGGGAACGCCCAGCGGATGGGGTGGGTGACGGAGAAGACGAACCGGCCGCCCGGGCGCAGGACCCGGCGCACCTCGCGCAGCACCAGGACCGGGTCGGCGACGAAGGGCAGCGCCCCGTACGCCGAGCAGGCCAGGTCGAAGGAGGCGTCGGCGAAGGGGAGGGCGCCCGCGTCGGCGCAGACCAGGGGGAAGGCGCCGCCGATCCGCAGCGCGTGCTGGAGCTGGCGGTGGGAGAGGTCCAGGGCGACCGGGCGGGCGCCCTGCGCCGCCAGCCAGCGCGAGCACTGGGCCGCGCCGGCGCCGATCTCCAGGACGTCCCTGCCCTTCAGCTCCTCCGGCGGGCCGAGCAGCTCCGCCTCCACCTCGTCCAGGCCCTCGGGGCCCCAGACGAAGCGGTCGTCGCCGAGGAAGGTGCCGTGCTCGATCTGGTATTCGTCCGCGTTGCGGTCCCACCAGCCCCGGTTGGCCCGGGAACTCTCCGTGACGTCCGCGGCACGCCGTGTGGCCTCGGGTTCTGTGGCGGACTGCTGTGATCCGGGCTCTTGGATGATCGGCTCCCTCGTCGTACTCTTCCGTGCAACCCGTCGCGGCGGCCGTCACGAATGGGGCGCCATCACGCGCGCGTGGCCTCGTGAGACAGGTTTTGTGCCGGGTATGCGGCGATCCGCCCCGGGTGTGCGCCTTCGCGCATTGACCCTGCCCGGCTGCCCCCGTATGCTACAAGTTGCGCTGCGGGCCTGCGCACCTCAGACGTAGCAGGCTGCGCTCGCATCTGTTGTATGTCCCCTCGGTTGTCGAGGCGTCATCACCAGTTCACTGGTGGGGCGCTTCCTTGGCTGTCCGGCTTCTTCAGAGCGATACGGGCTCCCGGCGTAGCAGTACCTACGACTTCAATGTCCGTACCGGAGCCCTTTCCCACATGACGAGCAGCACCGAGACCACCGCCACCACCCCGCAGGTTGCGGTCAACGACATCGGTAACGAGGAAGCCTTCCTCGCCGCGATCGACGAGACGATCAAGTACTTCAACGACGGCGACATCGTCGACGGCGTCATCGTGAAGGTCGACCGGGACGAGGTCCTGCTCGACATCGGTTACAAGACCGAAGGTGTCATCCCGAGCCGCGAGCTCTCGATCAAGCACGACGTCGACCCCAACGAGGTCGTCGCCGTCGGTGACGAGATCGAGGCCCTGGTCCTCCAGAAGGAGGACAAGGAAGGCCGCCTGATCCTCTCGAAGAAGCGCGCCCAGTACGAGCGTGCCTGGGGCACCATCGAGAAGATCAAGGAAGAGGACGGCATCGTCACCGGTACCGTCATCGAGGTCGTCAAGGGTGGTCTCATCCTCGACATCGGCCTCCGCGGCTTCCTCCCGGCCTCCCTGGTCGAGATGCGCCGTGTCCGCGACCTCCAGCCCTACGTGGGCAAGGAGCTCGAGGCGAAGATCATCGAGCTGGACAAGAACCGCAACAACGTGGTCCTGTCCCGCCGTGCCTGGCTGGAGCAGACCCAGTCCGAGGTCCGCCAGACGTTCCTCACCACCCTCCAGAAGGGTCAGGTCCGATCCGGCGTCGTCTCCTCGATCGTCAACTTCGGTGCCTTCGTGGACCTGGGTGGCGTCGACGGTCTGGTCCACGTCTCCGAGCTGTCCTGGAAGCACATCGACCACCCGTCCGAGGTTGTCGAGGTCGGCCAGGAAGTCACCGTCGAGGTCCTCGACGTCGACATGGACCGCGAGCGTGTCTCCCTGTCGCTGAAGGCGACCCAGGAAGACCCGTGGCAGCAGTTCGCCCGGACCCACCAGATCGGTCAGGTCGTCCCGGGTAAGGTCACCAAGCTGGTTCCGTTCGGTGCGTTCGTCCGCGTGGACGAGGGCATCGAGGGTCTGGTCCACATCTCCGAGCTGGCCGAGCGCCACGTGGAGATCCCGGAGCAGGTCGTCCAGGTCAACGACGAGATCTTCGTCAAGGTCATCGACATCGACCTCGAGCGCCGCCGCATCAGCCTCTCGCTGAAGCAGGCCAACGAGTCCTTCGGTGCCGACCCGGCCTCGGTCGAGTTCGACCCGACCCTGTACGGCATGGCCGCGTCCTACGACGACCAGGGCAACTACATCTACCCCGAGGGCTTCGACCCCGAGACCAACGACTGGCTCGAGGGCTACGAGACCCAGCGCGAGGCGTGGGAGACCCAGTACGCCGAGGCGCAGCAGCGCTTCGAGCAGCACCAGCAGCAGGTCATCAAGAGCCGCGAGGCCGACGCCGCTGCCGCTGCCGAGGGCGGCGACGCCGCGGGTGCGGCTCCGGCCGCCTCCGGTGGTGGCTCGTACTCCTCCGAGGGTGCCGACAACAGCGGTGCGCTCGCTTCGGACGAGGCGCTTGCCGCGCTTCGCGAGAAGCTGGCCGGCGGCCAGAGCTGAGCCGACGCTCACTGAGCAGTAGCTCATAACAGAGGGCCGTACCTTTCGGGGTACGGCCCTTTGGCATGTCCGTCGGTCGGCATGTCCGTCGGCCGGCATGTCCGTCGGCCGGGGGAGTTGCCGTACCCCTGTTTCATCAAGCCTCACTCTCCGCCATGATCGCGGGAATGGCCCCGCCCCCCTCCGCGTTGTCACGTAGGAACACGAGGAGGAGCGGTCACTGTGCTTGATCCGCAGGGTTTGTACGCATGGGAGCCGAAGGGCCTGGCAGTCGTCGACATGGCGCTCGCCCAGGAGTCGGCCGGCCTTGTCATGCTCTACCACTTCGACGGATACATCGACGCGGGCGAGACCGGCGACCAGATCGTCGACCGGCTGCTCGACTCGCTGCCCCACCAGCTCGTGGCCCGCTTCGACCACGACCGGCTCGTGGACTACCGCGCGCGCCGCCCGCTGCTGACCTTCAAGCGGGACCGCTGGGCCGACTACGAGGTGCCGGCCATCGAGGTACGGCTCGTCCAGGACGCCACCGGCGCCCCCTTCCTGCTGCTCTCCGGCCCGGAGCCGGACGTGGAGTGGGAGCGCTTCGCCGCCGCCGTCCAGCAGATCGTGGAGCGGCTCGGCGTCCGGCTGTCCGTGAACTTCCACGGCATCCCCATGGGCGTCCCGCACACCCGGCCCGTCGGCCTCACCCCGCACGGCAACCGCACCGACCTCGTCCCGGGCCACCGCAGCCCGTTCGACGAGGCCCAGGTGCCGGGCAGCGCCGAGTCGCTGCTGGAGTACCGCCTGATGGAGGCCGGGCACGAGGTCCTCGGCGTCGCCGCGCACGTCCCGCACTACATCGCCCGCTCGCCCTACCCGGACGCCGCCCTGACCGTCCTGGAGGCCATCACGGCCGCCACCGGCCTGGTCCTGCCGGGCATCGCCCACGCCCTGCGCACCGACGCCCACCGCACCCAGACCGAGATCGACCGCCAGATCCAGGAGGGCGACGAGGACCTGGTGGCCCTGGTCCAGGGTCTGGAGCACCAGTACGACGCCGCGGCGGGAGCGGAGACGCGCGGCAACATGCTGGCCGAGCCGGTCGACATCCCGTCCGCGGAAGAGATCGGGCTCGAGTTCGAGCGGTTCCTGGCGGAGCGGGAAGGCGACAACTGACGCGGGCACGGCAAGCTCTATCCTCGGCGCATGCTGAAAGTAGGCCTGACCGGCGGCATCGGCGCCGGTAAGAGTGAGGTGTCGCGGCTGCTCGTGGCGTGCGGGGCCGTCCTGATCGACGCGGACCGCATCGCACGGGAGGTCGTGGCCCCGGGCACGCCCGGACTCGCCGCGGTCGTCGACGCCTTCGGCGCCGACGTCCTCGCGGCGGACGGGAGCCTGGACCGGCCCAAGCTCGGCTCCATCGTCTTCGCCGACCCGGACCGGCTCGCCGTGCTCAACTCGATCGTGCATCCCCTGGTCGGCGCCCGCTCCAGGGAGTTGGAGCAGGCCGCCGCCGAGGACGCCGTGGTGGTGCACGACGTTCCGCTGCTGACGGAGAACGGACTGGCGCCGCTGTACGACGTCGTGGTCGTCGTCGACGCGAGCACCGAGACCCAGCTCGACCGGCTGGTGCGGCTGCGCGGCATGAGCGAGGAGGACGCCCGCGCGCGGATGGCCGCCCAGGTGACGCGCGAGAAGCGCCGGGAGATCGCCGACATCGTCATCGACAACGACGTACCGCTCGAAGAGCTGCGACGGCGGGTGCGGGACGTGTGGGACGAACTGCGGCGCAGGGCCCACCCGTCCCAGGAATAGCGGCCCCGCGTCCGGGCGTTGAAGCCCTTCAGTGAGGGAAGGACTCTGCCGTGCCCGAGACCAGCGGTTCGACCGGACGTACTCCGGAGACGCATGTCATCGACTTCCGTGCCGCCGAGCATCTGCTCGCCGCACGGGACCCGCGGGGCGCGGTGAAGTTGCTCGACGGTGTCATCGCCGCCCACCCCGAGAACACCGCCGCCCGGCTGCTGCGCGCGCGTGCCTTCTTCGCGGCAGCGCAACTGCGCCCCGCCGAGCTGGAGTTCACCATCGTCCTGGAGCGGGAGCCGGACAACGCCTTCGCGCACTTCGCGCTCGCCCGCACCTACGAGCGGCAGGGACGCGACGAACAGGCGGTCCGCCACTTCCGGCTGGCGGCGGCCCTGGACCCCAACCCGCAGTACATGAAGGCCGCGCGGTTCGACTCCTAGGGACCGTCCGGGGGCCGGTACGGCGGCACGTCGGGGCCCGGCTGGTAGTGCGGGCCCTGGCGGATGTGCCGGACGATGAAGAACATGTCCACGGCGACGACGACCGCCAGGACCCCGCAGGCCACGGCCCAGCCCGTGCGGCCGGCCAGCGCGAACGCCGCCGTGCCGAGGACCGCCCAGACCAGCCCCCACACACTCAGCCAGAACCGCGTGCGCAGAGCACTGCGCGCGGTCGTGGGTTCACTGCCCGTACGCATTCGGATCACCACTCCTCCTTCGGAACGTACTCTTCGACCGTGCGTTCACAAAGTGGGGGTGTGTGCCGTGCCGTTGCCGGATGACGACGATCTGCCGGAGATCCTGATCGACCTCGCCGTGCCCCACGAGGACATCGGGCCGCTCGTACGCATGCGTCGCCGGGTCCTCGACGATCCGGAGCTACGACAGGCCCTGGAGGCCTCCGTCGAGGAGCTGGTCCGGGACATGGGGCAGGTGGGCACGCGGGTCGAGGTGCCCGAGCTGGACTGGCCCGCCGGGCCCATGCGGCGCTGCTTCCCGGTGTACGTCCTGCTCGCGGTCCTGCCGTACACGCGCGCGTACCACCGCGATCGGGGCATCTCCGCCGAGGTGTCCCGGCGCACCCTCGCCGACCTCGGCCGGCACATCGCCGTCCACCGCCGGCGGTACGGCTGTGCGGGGGTGCAGTCCCCGGGCTGGCTGTACCACCACTTCCGCGGGGAGCTGTACCAGCTGGGACGGCTGCAGTTCGAGCGCAGCAGGCCGGGGACGCGCTCCGGGCGGGCGCTCGCCGAGGCCGGCCTCGACCCGGGGGCCGCGAGCCTTGATCTCCACATCCCCGACTTCCACGGGCCCCTGACCCCGGCCGCCTGCGACCGGTCCCTGGCGCTGGCCCGGGAGTTCTTCGCGCGGCACTTCCCCGAGGAGCGTCCCGCGGCCGTGCTGTGCCACTCCTGGCTGCTCGATCCGCAGCTCAGGCAGTATCTGCCGGCCGATTCCAACATCGTCCGCTTCCAGGAGCGGTTTCGGCCGGCGTGGGAGGACAGCGAGGAGGCCGACACCGAGCCGGTGCAGTTCGTGTTCGGCGACCCGGACCTGCCGGTGGAGGGCCTGCCCCGGCGTACGGCGGTGGAGCGGGCGGTGGGGGACCATCTGCGGGCGGGCGGGCACTGGTACATCGGGCACGGGTGGTTCCCGCTGCAGTGATCACGGGCGGTTCCGGTTTCAGTGATCACGAGCTGTGCTGCCTTCCGCAATTTCCGCGGGCCAACTTCCCTCGTGCGGCGATGAGTTTCGCGAGGGTCCACGGTCTATCCGTTTGACCGTGACCGACAGCGACACCGACGCCGTACACAGGAGAACCCCATGTCCGAGACCACCGCTTCCGCTCCCGCCTCCGTCCCCGTCATCGCCGAGTCCGCGACCGCTCGTGGGCGGCGTGCCCGGATCGCGCTGCGCGGGCTCCAGATCCTGCTCGCGGTGTTCTTCGCGGTGGCCAGCGCGCTGCCGAAGCTGATCGCGCACTCCTCGGCCGTCGACATCTTCGACGACATGGGCTGGGGCAGCGCGGGCATATACACCATCGGCGCCCTCGAACTCGCCGGAGCCGTCGCCCTGTTGATCCCGGCGCTGCAGTCGGTGGCGGGGGTCGCGCTGAGCGCGCTGATGGTCGGGGCGTTCGTCGTCCAGCTCTCCGTCTTCGACGGGCAGAACGCGGCCACGCCGCTCCTTCTCATCGTCCCGCTCGCCCTCATCGCCTGGGCGCGGCGCGGCCACAACGCGGAGCTGCTGCGGCTGGTGCGGCGACAGGCATGACACGACGTACGTACGGCGACGGCGGCGTCCGGCGGCCTCAGGGCCCGGCGTCGGGCGCGGCCGCTGCCGTACGTCCGGCTCGGTCAGCGCACCGTGGGCCCACCGCTGCCCTTCTCCATGGCGCGCAGGCGCTCCAGCTCGCGGCGGTCCCGCTTGGTCGGGCGGCCGGTGCCGCGGTCACGGATGGCGATCGGGGCGACGGCCTCGCGGGGCGGGGGCGGCGGGGAGTTGTCGGCGTAGCACTGGACGGCGACCGGGGCGCCGACGCGCTTGCGGATCAGCCGCTTGACCACGACGATCCGCTCCCGGCCCTCGTGCCGCAGCCGCACCTCGTCGCCCACGCGCACGGAGTAGGCGGGCTTGACGCGCTCGCCGTTCACCCGGACATGGCCGCCCTTGCAGGCGGCGGAACCCAGCGAACGGGTCTTGATCAGCCGAACCGCCCAGATCCAGCTGTCGATGCGGACGCTCTCCCCGGCCTGCGGCGCGGCAGCCTCGGCGGCGGCCGCGGCGGCCTGGTCGCCGCCCTGCTCTTCGTCACCCTCGGAAGCCATGTTCCCGACCTTAGCTCTTGAGCCCGGAAGGCGGCCCGGGCTTTTCGGCGAGGCCGCGCCTTACGGTGGAGGCATGGATCCCCTCCTCGCGCTGGACCGCCGGATCGCGGGCTGCCGGGCCTGTCCCCGGTTGGTCGAGTGGCGGGAGGAGGTGGCCCGTACCAAGCGGGCGGCCTTCGCCGACGAGACCTATTGGGGGCGCCCGGTGCCGGGGTTCGGGCCCTCCGACGCCCGGCTGCTGATCGTCGGGCTCGCCCCGGCCGCGCACGGCGGGAACCGCACCGGACGGATGTTCACCGGGGACCGCTCCGGGGACGTGCTGTACCAGGCGCTGTACGACGTCGGGCTCGCCTCGCAGCCCACCGCGGTCGCCGTGGACGACGGTCTGGAGCTGTACGGCGTGCGCGTCACCTCGCCCGTGCACTGCGCTCCGCCCGCCAACAAGCCCACGCCAGGGGAGCGCGACACCTGCCGGCCCTGGCTGGTGCGGGAGCTGCGGCTGCTGCGGCCCGGGCTGCGGGCGGTCGTGGTGCTCGGCGCCTTCGGCTGGCAGGCGGCGCTGCCCGCGCTGGCGGAGGCGGGCTGGACGATCCCGCGGCCCCGGCCGGTCTTCGCGCACGGAGCCCGGGTGCCGCTCGACGGCCTCGGCCTCTACGGCTGCTTCCACGTCAGCCAGCGCAACACCTTCACCGGCCGGCTCACCCCAGAGATGCTCCGGGAGGTGCTGCGGAGTGCGGCCCGGGAGGCGGGGCTGCCCTAGGGGTCCAGACGTACCGTACGTCCGGTTCCCGCTCCTCGTTGCCGCTGCCGTCGGTGCGCTCCACGGCGACGAAGCCATGACGTTCGTAGAAGCGGTGGGCGGGCTTGTTGACCTGGAAGGTCCATAGGTTCAGCCCCTGCGGGCTGCGCTCCTTGGCGAGCCGCACGAACCGGTCGCCGAGGCCGCGTCCGCGCCACTGCGGTGCGAGGTAGAGCTGGGAGAGCAGCTCGCCGTGCAGGACCATGACGCCGACCAGCGTGCCGTCCGCCTCGGCGACCCAGGTCTCCCGGCGCGGGACGACGACTTCCCGGAAGTAGTCACGGACCTCGTCGTCGGAGTGGGGCCGCACGACGGTCGGGAGGGCGGCGGAGAAGGACCGCAGCCAGACGTCCGCGGCGGCGGAGGCGTCTTCGGCCGTGGCCCTGCGCAGGATCGTCACCGGGTCTCCTCGGGGACGACCGCGGTGGCCGTGATCTCCACCAACTGACCGGTGTATCCCAGGCAGGCGACCCCGAGGAGCGTGGACGAATGCGGCCCGATGCTCAGCCCGGACGCCTCGACGACCTCCCACACGGTGGACAGTACGGCGGGCTCGTTGCTGACGACGTAGACGTCGGTGGCGAGGACATGCGCCAAGTCGCTTCCCACAGCAGCCAGTTGCTCGGTGAGGTTGGCGATCACCTGCTCGGCCTGCCGTACGGGATCCCCTTCACCGACGATCTTCCCCTCGGCGTCGAGCGGTACGGCTCCGGCGAGGAAGGCGAGCTTGGTACCGGCCTCGACGACGGAGGCGTGCGAGTAGGTGGGGGGAGGGAAGAGGGCGGGGGTGGTGACACGCTGGATCACGGCGGCTCCCGGAGTGACGGCGGACAACCCACTGATCTTCGTGGCGCGGTGATCGACACCGCATCCGATTTTCCCGCCCGGCGTTGCGGCCTACCGCTTCGAGCCGGTCTTCCAGTCCTGGGCGAGCAGTCCGAGCACCACCTCGTCCAGGAACTCGCCCATCACCCAGGCCGAGGAGCGCAGGACGCCTTCGCGGACGAAGCCGTTGCGCTCGGCGGAGCGCAGCATCGCGTGGTTGTCCGACAGCGTCTCGATCTGTATCCGCTGCAGGCCGCGCACATCGAAGCCGTAGTGGCACAGCACCGCGACCACGTCGGTGCCGTAGCCCTTGCCACGGCAGGACGGCAGCAGACCGAGGCCGATGTGCGCGGACCGGTTGTGGTTGTCGATGCCCCAGAGCGTCGCGGCGCCGATCAGCGTGCCGCCCTCCAGCTCCACCGCGGAGAACTGGACGTGCCCCTCCTCCTCGTCGTCCACCACGAGCCGGGGATCCTTCGCGCCGGGCGTGATCGGCCGCCATGGCCCGCTCTCCGCCCGCGCGGCGTTGGCCACGTCGTCGTAGAGCTCGGTCCGCAGGACCGGTATGTCCTCCTCGTGCCGGGCCCGCAGCCCGACTTTCTCGCCCCTGAGCATGCGAGCTTCCTAACCGACCGGTCGGGCCCGCGGCAAACGATTTGAACTCCGGACCCGGGGAGTCCGGACCCGGGGAGTCCGGACCCGGGGAGTCCGGACCCGGGGAGTCTGGGTCCGGAGAGTCTGAGTCCGAAGGGGTGGGTCGCCCCGATAAGCGCTCGACAGCCACCTCACCATCCGCCACCCTCGACGACAGCCATGTCACGGACCGTCCATCACACCCCGAACCGCCACCGTACGGCGCCGGCCCACTGGCCGCTCGGTACGGCGGGCCCGTGCACGGCACATGCGCTGGCCGAACTCCGCTTTTCCCACGCGGAGTTGTCGCGGGCGAGGCGAGAGGGCCGCCGCCCCGGCCCCGAGCGCGTGGTCCGGGCGTTCGCCGCGTACACCTACCCCCGCGGCCTGGGCGAACGGTGGACGAGCCCGTACGAGAGGAGGGCGAGGGCGGCCCTCCAGGCCTTCCGCGTCAAGGCCCTCCACCACCTGCGGGCCTCTTCGCCGGGCTCTCTCCACACGGCGGCCGAGACCCTGGACCACCCGCCCACCCGACACCGCCACCGCGATCCCTGGGAGGCCTGACCCGGTGCCCGACTTCCTCGACACCACCGCCGACCGCCTGGCCGCACTCCCGACGGTCCGAGCGGTCGCCCTGGGCGGCTCCCGCGCCCAGGGCACCGAACGCCCCGACAGCGACTGGGACTTGGCGATCTACTACCGAGGCCCCTTCAACCCCGCCGACCTCCGCGCCCTGGGCTGGGAGGGCGAGGTTTCCGAGGTGGGCGGCTGGGGCGGCGGAGTCTTCAACGGCGGCGCCTGGCTGACCATCGACGGCCACCGCGTGGACGTCCACTACCGCGACCTCGACGTGGTGGAACACGAACTGACAGAGTCCGAACAGGGCCGCTACCGAGTGGAACCCCTCCTCTTCCACCTGGCCGGGATCCCCACGTACCTGCTGGTGGCGGAACTGGCGGTCAACCAAGTGCTCCGCGGTGAGCTGCCCCGGCCGGCGGGCTACCCGGAAACGCTGCGCCGCACGGCACCGGAGCGCTGGTACGGCACGGCCCGGGCCACACTCGCCTACGCCGAGGCCAACCATGTCGAGGAGGGTCGGCGTACCGAGTTCGCCGGTGCCCTCGCCGTCGCCGCGGCGCAGACGGGGCACGGTGTGCTGGCCGCCCGCGGGGAATGGGTGACGAACGAGAAGCGGTTGCTCGAGCGCGCCGGGCTGCGAGGCGTCGACGAGATCGTCGGGGCTCTCGGAGTGGAGCTCGGCTCCTTGCGCCGAGCGGCCGCCGACGCGGGGCGGTTGTTCGAGCGGGCGATGGAGAGCGCGGTCTCGGCGGGTCCGTGAGGGGGTCAGCCGAGTCGTGCCCACACCGGGGCGTGGTCCGAGCCCGGAGCCCGGGGTGCCGAAGGCCAGGGTGCTCGAACGGCGGGGGTCGTGACGGAGCGGGGATGACATGCGCGGTTCGGCTCACACCCTGCCCGTACACCGTCGTACGGTGGCCGCATGACGCCGACCGTCGCCGATCTCGTCATCACCGGGTGCACCGCTCTGACGCACGACGACAGTGAGCGGATCCGGTTCCTGGAGGACGCCGCGATCGTCGTCCGGGAGGGGGTGGTTGAGGCCGTCATCGGCGCCGGTGCAGCCCACGGGGTGTCCGCCCGCGAACGGATCGACGCCCGCGGGCAGGTCGCCCTGCCGGGCCTCGTCAACTGCCACACCCACGCGCCGATGGTCGCGCTGCGCGGGGTCGCCGAGGACCTGCCGACCGAGGAGTGGTTCAACGACGTCGTCTGGCCGATCGAGTCCAACCTCAGCGAGCGGGACGTGGAGTTGGGCGCGCGGCTCGCGTGCGCCGAGATGATCCGGGCCGGGGTCACGTGCTTCGCCGACCACTACTTCGCCATGGACGCCGTCGCCGCCGTCGTCGAGGAGTGCGGGCTGCGGGCCCACCTCGGCGAGGCCTATTTCTCCTCCCAGGGGCCTCAAGGGCGGGAGCGCTCACTGGAGTTCGCGCTCCGGCACCGAGGGGGCGCGGGCGGCCGTATCACCACCGCGCTCGCCCCGCACGCCCCCTACACCGTCACCGACGCCGACCTCGCCGCCACCGCCGACCTCGCCCGTGAGCACGGACTGCCCGTCCATCTCCACGCCGCCGAGAACCGCGCCCAGGCGGAGCACAGTCTCGAACGGCACGGCGTCACCCCCATCGGCGTGCTCCAGCGCACCGGGATCCTCGACACCGACGTGCTCATCGCGCACGGCACCGGGATCCTCGACAGTGATCTGCCCCTCCTCCAGGAGGCGGCCGGCCGGGTCTCCGTGGCGACCGCGCCCCGCGGCTACCTCAAGTTCGCCTGGCCCACCACCACTCCGGTGCGCGCCCTGCGCGAGATCGGCATCCCGGTCGGACTCGCCACGGACGGCGCCGCCTCCAACAACTCCCTCGACGTCTGGGAGTCGATGGCGCTCACCGCGCTGATCCAGAAGTCGGCCACCGGTGACCCCCGCTGGCTGACCGCCCGGCAAGCCCTGCATCACGCCACGCTCCAGAGCGCCCGAGCCGTCGGACTCGGGGACCGGTTGGGCACCCTCGCGCCCGGCCGCCGCGCGGACATCGTCCTCGTCGACCTCACCGGGCCGCACACCCAGCCCGTCCACGACCTCGCCGCGACCCTGGTGCACAGCGCCCGTTCCTCCGACGTACGCACCACGATCGTCGACGGCCGCGTCCTGATGCGGGACCGCGAGCTGCTGACGCTGGATGTGCCGGCTGTCGTACGGGAGTTGGGGGAGCGCCTGCCCGGCCTCCTCGACCGGAGCCACGGCAGGCGGATCCAGGAGTACGACACCTGAGAGCCGACCGGGTCCTGATCGGCGTAGCGAAAAATCTTGGGACCGAGCGATGAGTTCCGCTCCTGCCGACGGTCACCACCCGGAAGGACCGTCGTACAGGAGGGGCCCATGTCGCTTCCGGAGATCGTCTCGCGTGCCCAGTGGCGCGCGGCGCGCGAGGAGTTACTGGTCAGGGAGAAGGCCGCCACCCGCGCGCGTGACGCGCTGAACGCCGAGCGCCGCCGGCTGCCCATGGTCGAGATCGACACCGAGTACGTCTTCGAGGGGGGCGACGGCAAGGCCACCCTGCTCGACCTCTTCGAGGGACGTCAGCAACTCGTCGTCTACCACTTCATGTTCGCGCCCGAGTGGGACGCCGGCTGCCGCAGCTGCTCGGCCATCCTGGACCAGGTCGGACATCTCGCCCATCTGCACGCCCGCGGCACCTCGTTCGTGGCGGTCTCCAGGGCGCCGTACACCAAGATCCTGCCGTTCAAGGCGCGGATGGGCTGGACGGTGCCCTGGTTCTCGTCGTACGGGAACGAGTTCAACCTCGACTTCGACGTGACATCGGAGCACGACGGGGAACCAGTAGAGAGGCCCGGCGTGAGCTGCTTCCTCAGGGAACGCGACCGGGTCTTCCACACCTACTCGACGTTTGAGCGCGGACTGGACGGACTCGGCTCGACCACCGGTTTCCTCGATCTGACCGCGCTCGGCCGGCAGGAGGAGTGGGAGGAGCCCAAGGGGCGCGCGTCGTCCCTGGGCGCGCCCGCGGGCAGTGAACGCATCCGTTATCACGACGAGTACGAGGATTGACGCGAAAGGTAACCGAAGCCGAGATCCGCCTCACATTCTGCGGTGGCCACGTGTCAACAATGTCTCAGTACCGTCACTTCGCGAGGCGTTCACCCCGTCGTCGGCGTTTAACTCTTCGAGTACAGCGCTAGATGGAGGTGCAAGGTGAACGGGCGAACGGTGATCGAGCGATTTCCCGCCGGTGGTCCGCGAGGCTCGTGGCCGGCGGAGGAGTTCGCACAGGCGAGGCGTCGGGAGGGCCTGAACGCCGAGGTCGTGATGGACCTGGCGTCGGACACCTTCCTGGTGATCGTGCGCGGTGACGCTGCCGTGGACGCGGCTGCCTGAGGCCCCGGCGCGGGGGCTTCAGCCCGCCTTCGCCTGCCGCGTGGGCACGCGGGTCGTGAACTGGTCGGCCTGGAGCGCGTACAGCTCCGCGTAGAGCCCGCCGCCCGCCAGCAGCTCGTCGGGGGTGCCGGACTCCACCAGACGGCCCTGGTCGAGCACGTGCACCAGATCGGCGTGGCGGACGGACGCCAGCCGGTGGGTGATCAGCACGACGGTCTGCCCGGCCGAGGCCAGGGCGCGGATCTTGTCGAAGACCTCCAGCTCGGCCCGGGCGTCCAGAGCGGCCGTCGGCTCGTCCACGATCAGGATCCGGCCGCGCCGGTAGGCGGCGCGGGCGATGCCCAGCCGCTGCCACTGGCCGCCGGACAGCTCGTGCCCGCCGTTGAACTGCCTGGCCAACAGGGTGTCCAGGCCGCGGGGCAGATCGGCCACCACTTCCTCCGCCCCGGCCGCGGCCACCGCCTCGGCCAGCCGCTCCTCGGTCAGCGGAGCCGACGAACGTCCTACGGCGACATTGACGCGCGCGGTAAATGGCCAGCGCTTGAAGTCCTGGGCCACCATCGCGATGCGCTCGGCGAGCTGGTGCCGGTCGGCGCCGGCCGCGTCGACGTCGTCCCACAGGATCCGGCCCCGGTCCGGCGTGTACAGGCCCGCGAGCAGCTTGACCAGGGTGGTCTTGCCGGAGCCGTTCTCGCCGACCAGCGCCACGATGCGGCCGAGCGGCAGGGTGAGGGTCACGTCGTCGAGGGCGGGGCGGGCGGACTCGCCGGGGTAGCCGAAGGTGACGTTCTCGAAGCGGATCTCCCGCGGCTCCTCCGGCAGCGGCTCACCGCCGGCCGGGATCGTCCGCTCGGCCGCCTCGACGTAGAGCCGTTGCAGATCGCCCACGAACAGGGCCTCCTCGTGCAACTGGTTGATCTCCAGCACCAGGCTGTCCAGGCTGGCGGAGCCGGTCCGGATGGCGATCACCGCGGTCCCGGCCACGGCCAGCGCCATCGCCCCGGTCAGCAGCAGCCCGCCGAGTGTCGCGTACGTGGCCGCCGTGGCGAGTCCGGTCCAGCCCGCCGCGATCAGCCCGGTGCGGGCCGCGAGCCGGGCCAGCCTCGCCTGCTCCGCCTCGGCCGTCTCCGACATGGCCCGGTAGTGCCGGAGCAGGAAGGGGCCGACGCCGTGCACCCGGATCTCCGGGGCGGCGGCCGGTTCGGTGAGCAGTCCGCTGATCAGGTGGCCGGCGCGGGCGTGCTGGACCCAGGTGTGGAAGGACTCGTAGCGGCGGCGGGCGTTGGTCAGCGCGCTCCAGGCGCTGGGCAGCGTCATCGTGGCGAGCAGCGGGAGGAGGGCCGGGTGCAGCACGGTGAGCACGCCGGCCGCCGCGATCAGCGAGATCATCGCGTTCACCACGCGCGCGCTGTACGAGATCATGCGCCGGGCGGAGGAGGCGCCGTACTGCGCGGTGTCCAGCAGCTTGTGGAAGGCGTGGTCCTCGATCGCGGCCAGCTCCACGGCGGCCGCCCGCTCCAGATACCGCTCGGTGGCCACCCGCTCCACCTTCGGCTCCAGGCGTCCGGTGGAGTACGTCGACGCCGCGCGCAGCAACGCCCCGAGCAGCATGACGGCGGCCACCGTGACGAGCGCCGGTACGGCCGCCCGCAGCCGGTCCTCGATCGCCCCCTCGCCGAGCAGCCGCCCCAGCACGCTGTTCACGGCGAGCAGGCTCACGGCCTGCGCGAGACCCCGGCCGACCTCGGCCGCCAGCACGATCCGCGCGGCCTTCCGGTCCGCCTGCCAGGCGAGCCGGAAACTGGAGGCCAGCAGACCGGGCAGGCGGGTGAGCATGGAGCGGAAGTTCAACTCCAGGAACGCGTCCCGGTGTTGGTTCCAGCCCATGTCGTAGCGCAGGGGCCCGCCGAAGAGCAGCCGTTCGGACTCGGACACCTCGGCCGCGTCCCGCTTTCCCACGTCGCCTCCCCCGAAGCCAGGAGAGCCACTATCGCGGCGCGAGGGCCCGGCGGCTAGGGCGCATACAGGGCGCAGTCGACTACGCACGGCCCTGCCGGGACGAGGGTGACCGAGCACGCACGGCCCTGCCGCGACCGGGGCGATCGGGTACGCACGGCCCTGCCGTGACCAGGGCGACCGGACTACGCGCTGACCTGCCGGGACCAGGAGGGCGTCACGCCGGTGAACCGGCAGAGAGCCAGGTACAGGGGGATCGGCGGGGTGTACGGAACCGATCCCTCGGGCCGGTGGATCAGCCGGACCGCGTCCGAGACGAGCGCCCCGGTCACGTACCGGGTCGGCTCGGGCCACGGCAGCGCGTAGTCGGAATCAGCCGGAACGATCCACCACCAGTAGGCCTCATCGGCGTACACACACCCCGCATGAGGCAGGCGGGGCAGGATCAGCGGGCCGAGCCGGGCGGGCACGGCCACCGCGTCGCACCCGAGCGGCGCGGTCATGCCGTCCGGCATCGCCAGCCGGACCGGCGAACCCTGCGGAGCGAGTCCGCGGTGCAGTCGGACCAGTGTGTCCATGCTCAGTACCTGACCGCCGCCGGACGTCACGCTCACGCAGGTCCCCCGTCCTCGTCGTCACCGTCGGATCCCCCGGCCGGTCCACCGGGCTTCGGCCGGGCCCCCCAGCCCAGGTCGTTCCGGGGCCCGGTGTCCTCCCGGGTCGTGCGGGGCAGTTCCGCCCAGACCAGCAGTCCGGGGCCGTGCTCATGGGCGCCCCATGCCTCGCAGAGGGCGTCGACTAGGAGCAGTCCCCTCCCGCGCTCCTCGTCGGCCCGCTGCGCGGCGGGGTGGGGCTCACTCGGTGCGCAACCCTGATCGCGCACGGCTATCCGCACCCGTTCGTCACCGTCGTGCAGCTCGCAGACGACGTGCCTGCTCGCGGTGTGCACGATGGCGTTGGTGACGAGTTCGGAGACCACCAGGGCCGCCGTGTCACAGGTGTCCTCGCAGACCGACCAGCCGGTCAGCCGGGCCCTCGTCAGGCGTCTGGCCTGTGCGGGGGAACCCGGGTGTGCGGCCAGCTCGAAGCGGAACCGGCGCTCGGCGGGACCCCTCTGGGGGCCCACTGCCGTAGCGGCACCGAGGCCGAGCGGGCCTGCGGCGGCGTCTGTTCCTAAGGGCGCGGACGGAATCACGCTTGCCACTATCGCCCCGCCGTGAACACTTGGCAAGTGTCACTCTGAAAATTGCAGAGTGCTGTGTGACGCGGTGGACGGCCGTGGCACACTGCTCGCAACAGCGTGTGGAGCGGCGCCAATTGGGATCGCGGAGATCTGCTCAGATCTTCGAATAGGTCTTCGAATGGCGCCGCAGGGCTGTCAGCATTCATTGGGTGGAGGTGGGAGCGTGAGCGAGCCGCGGTCCGCGCCGACGGTCGGCCAGGTCGTCCTCGGCCGGCGCCTGCTGGACCTGCGGGAACGCGCCGGGCTCAAGCGCGAGGAGGCCGCCCGCGTCCTGCGCGTCGCCCCCGCCACCGTCCGCCGTATGGAAATGGCCGAGGTCTCGCTCAAGATCCCGTACCTCCAGCTGCTGCTGAAGGCCTACGGCGTCGGCGACGAGGAGGCCGACGCCTTCGTGCAGCTGGCCGAGGAGGCCAACAGACCCGGCTGGTGGCAGCGGTTCCACGACATCCTGCCGGGCTGGTTCTCGATGTACGTCAGCCTGGAGGGGGCCGCGAGCCTCATCCGGTCCTACGAGCCCCACTTCGTGCCCGGTCTGCTCCAGACCGAGGACTACGCGCGCGGGGTGCTGCGGTCGGGTGCCATCGGCCAGACCAAGCCCGACGACATCGAGCGCCATGTGGCGCTGCGCATGCAACGACAGGATCTGCTCACCCGCCCCGAGGCTCCCCGCCTGTGGGTCGTCATGGACGAGACCGTGCTGCTCCGCCAGGTCGGCGGTCCGGAGGTGATGCGTGCCCAGATCGACCGGCTGCTCGAGGTGACGAAGCTGCCCAACGTGACGCTGCAGGTCGCCCCGTTCGAGAGCGGACCGCACCCCGGCACGTACGGGCCCTTCGTGCTGTTCCGATTCGCCATGTCAGAACTGCCGGACATGGTCTACAGCGAGTACCTGACCGGCGCCGTCTACCTGGACGGGCGCTCCGAGGTGGCGACCTACCTCGAGGTCATGGACCGCATGGCGGCGCAGGCCGCTACGGCACATCGCACGAAGGAGATCCTCCGGGATCTCCGCAAGGAGCTGTGAATGGATCGCATCAAGCCGCGCATACACGTCTACAACGGCATGCCCGCGCGGGAGTTGGGCAGCGAGGGTTGGCACAAGCCGTGGAGCGGCGGCAACGGCGGGAACTGCCTGGAGGCGATGAAGCTTGCCGACGGGCGGATCGCCGTCCGTCAGTCGACCGACCCGGACGGGCCGGCCCTGATCTACACCACCGCCGAGATGACGGCGTTCATCGAGGGCGCCAAGGCGGGGGAGGCGGACTTCCTGCTCTCCTAGGCTTGTGCTCATTGGTAATTGCCCTATTGCGACACAGAGCTGATGAACGATCAGAACCAGGACATGATCCGCCGCGGGGCGTCCACCAGTCGGCTGACCACTACCACCGGCAGCGGAGGCTGCTCGGCCTTGCTCGGGCTGAGGTTCAGGCCGTAGTAGATCTGCTCGATCGAGGGCGGTCCGACCGCGAGGTTGCGTCGGACGGCTCCGGCGGACGACTCCTCACCGGTCTTCACGAGATAGGCCGCGGCCATCGTGCCGGTACGGCCGACTCCGGCGCCGCAGTGCACGAACACCGGGCCCGACGCGTTCTTCACCACGTCCAGCAGCTGGTTGACCTGCTTGGACGTCGGCGTCTGGCCGTCCCGGATGGGCACCCGTACGACGTCGAGACCGGCCTTCTCGGGTCCGGCGAGCTGCTTCGCGCTCAGGTCCTCGGCGCGCAGGTCCACGACCGTGGCGAAGCCCATGGTCGCGAGCTCGCGATAGCCGGCGGGCGACGGGGCGGCACCGCGCCAGAGCTTGCCGTCGGAGCTGACGGGCTGGAAGTTGTGGACTCCCTGGACGGTGCGGGTTCCGGCGGGCGCCGGAGTCTCTGCCTTGGCCCAGAACGAGAGGCCGAGAATGCCTCCCGCGCCGATGGCCCACATCGCGAGGTAGGCGATGACGAAGCCGGCGATCGCCCGGAGGGCACGCTGTGACAGCGGGCGCTTCTGGAGGGCGGGGCGGGGCAGAGTTGCGGTGAGAACAGCCATGAGCGACCCGGGGGGACTAGGGGACGTGGGCGCCTAGGCAGAGTACCCCGGTATGATGATCGTTCACGCTTTACGTCCGTTTTGTGCGCTATATCTCATTTTTCGCGACCGGGCACCGCGACCGGGCACCGCGACCGTACAGAGCGGCGGCGTGCCCTTCCGAACAGGTGCTTAGGGTCTGCCCTCACTCCCTCTCCGCATCTCCGATGCCCACGACAGTCAGGCTCGCGCGCTCCAGCGTCGCGTCCTCCAGGCAGCCGCGCAGCCGCATCCGGTCGTGTTCGGTGAGGGCGGGTTCCACGACTCCCGCGTACAGGCCGTCCCCGAGTTCGCCGAGGGTCGCGTGGTTCAGCGGGACCGACGTGGAGTCCCGGCAGCGCTCCCAGACCTGCTGCGCGGCCAGGGTCCGGCGGGCCTCGGTCATGTCGGCGCCCCGGAGATCGACCTGGACGAGCACCGAGGTCGCCGCGCTGTTGTCCGCCCGCTCCTCCCTGGTCTGGGTCAGCTCGGCCAGCGCCACGATCAGCGCCGCCAGCAGCGCGGCGCCGACGACGCCGGAGGCGACGGCTCGCGCGGTACGGCCCCGGGAGGGCGGGGCGCCGACCGGTGGCAGGTCCTCCAGATCGCCGGGGGCGACCGGATCGGGCGCGGTGAGCACCGCCAGCCGGCCGGCGAGCCGTCGCTCGGCTGGTCTCGCGGTGGCGGAGGCGACCCGTTGGACGACCCAGGCGATCCCGGACAGGGCGACACCGGCGACCATCAGCACCGGGACGAAGACGTACGTCCGCTCGGCCGGCTCGTCCAGCCAGCGGAACCGGCCGTCGGCGGTGCGCTCCGGCTCGGACGGCGAGCGCAGCCGGGCGAGCGCGTCGTCCTGCCGGGCCGCCAGCTCGCGCTGTCGGCGGTCGCTGTCCCGCAGCCGCTCCTCGATGCGCGCCATGCGTCCCAGGAGCACCAGACCGAACAGCATCACCTCGACCACCAGGAGCAGCACGCCGCAGATCATGGCCCGCTGCCACTGCCACCGGTACAGGTAGATCACGAGGTAGGTGCCCGCCCCGGCGGCGGCGAGCCCTCCGAAGACGTACGCGATCTTCCTCATGACTCGTCCCCCAGCAGTACGTCACCCGCCGTCCCGTCGACCGTCAGGCGGGCGCCGGCCCGGAACCGGCGGACCGCGTCCGCGGCTCCGACGACCGCGGGGAGGCGGAACTCCCGCGCCAGCACGGCCAGATGGGAGAGCGGGCTGCCGGTCTGGGCGACCAGTCCGGTCAGGCCGGGCAGCAGCGGGGCGAGGGCGGGGTCGAGGGTGCGCACGACGAGCACCGCGTCAGGCGGGCGCTGCCCCAGGCCGTCCCAGGCCGTACCGACCGCCCGGCCGCCGGACACCCCACGCATGGCGTTGCCCGCGCCGCGGGTCCGCTCGGCGACGACGACTCCGCCGTCCGCCAGTCGGAAGGTGTCGGGGAGCGGGGGCGAGGCGGGCGCGGGGGAGCGCAGGTCGAGGTCGGCGGGGAGACCGTCCCCGCGCAGGGCGGCGACCAGCTCCGCCCAGCGCAGCAGCCCGATCCGGTCCGGCTCCAGCCCTGCCCGCCGACCGACCTCCCGAACGAGCCGGACCTGAAGCTCCTGCACCCAGCGAATACGCAGCCGCAGGGCTTCGCGGGGCGGGAGTGCGGAGGGGGAGGGTTGGGTGGGGGAGCGGAGGTCGGGGGGTGCGGTGAGGTGGGTGGGCGTGTGTGTGGTGCCCGTCTGGCTGTGGGGTGCGGCGGCGTCGGGGCTGTGCGCGGTGCCGGTCCGCTCCTGGGGCGTGCCGAGGCCACCCGGCGTCAGCCCGGCGGCGGTCGCCTCCGGTGCCGGTGCCGTGTCCGGCGGGGAGGTGAGCCGGTTCGTGTCGGCGTCCTGGGCGCCCTGGCCGGGAATCGGCGACGGAATCCGGCCGTCCTGGGCGGGCTTGGGCAGGCGTATCCGGCCTCGCAGGCTCGGTCCCGTCAGGGCCAGTACCACGGGATCCGTCGCGACGATCCGTTCGTCGGGCACCCCACGCGCGCGGGCCGCCGCCAACGCGGCCAGTGCCGTGCCCGCTGCCGTCCGTCCGGTCGGCGACTCGGGCAGCAGCGCGCCCGCGAGGGCCTCCTGGGCGTGCAGGGAGACCAGTGTCCTGCGGGTCCAGCGCAGCTCGGCGGTCAGCTCCGTGGCGGAGAGGCCGATCGCCGTCGGCACCTCGGCCAGCCTGCGGTCGATGTCCGCCACCAGATCCGTCGCCAGACCCGGCAGCGCGGCGCCGAGGCGGCCCACCCGCCAGGCCGCCGTGAGTCGGCGCGCCCCCGGGGCCGGGTTGAGCAGCGCCAGCCACCGGTGCCTCGGCGGCACCGCGCCGAGCAGCCGCAGATCACCGGCCGCGCGTCCGCCGACGGTGGTGACCACGGGCGCCGCCCGCAACAGCCGGCGCGGCGCGGTGCCGCCGATGTCGAGCGCGGCGGCGAGACCGTGGGCCATCGGCGCGACCCACAGGTCCTCCTCCAGCGGCTGGAGCTGGTCCGGCAGGGTCTCCGCGACCGGCCCGGGACCGAACAGCCGCGCCCCGCGGGCGGGCCGGGCCGCCATCGCCGTGATCGGACGGCTCTGGAACAGCCACAGCCGGCCGTCCGCGTCGAACCCGAACTCGATGTCCTGGGGCCCGCCGAACACCCGCCGGGCCCGCCGCGCGAGCCGGGCGAGCCGGAACAGCTCGCTGCGCGTGAGCGGCCCGTCCGCCCCGGCGGGCTCGGCCCGCAGCAGGAGCCCGCGTCCGCTCAGCCGGTAGTTGGTGCCCGCCTGCGCGCCGCTGACCAGGCTGTCCGGGCCGCCGCGCACGGCGCTGACCAGCATCCGGTCGGACCGTCCCGCCACGGGATCGGCCCCGAACAGCACCCCGCCGACCCGCGCGGTGAGCATCGGCTGCACCAGCACCGCCATGGGCGCCGTGGAACCGTCCGGCCTGCGCGCCGACTCCAGCACGGTGCGTACGGCCGTTCGGAAGTCCCGCCAGCCGCGGACGTCGAGCACCGAGGCGAACTGGCCCGCCAACGAGGAGTCCTCGGTGTCCTCCTGCGGCGAGGAGGACCGCACGACCAGCGGTCGGCTGCCGCCGTCGGACAGCTCCTGCCAGGCCCGGCGCAGGGAGCGCGGGTCACCCTCAGCCTGGTACGGGATCACGAAGCCCGGGAGCACCGGTAGTCCGGCGCCGGCCGCGCGGGCGAGATGGGCGGCCTTGGACCCGGCGCGGGCGGGCACGGCGGCAAGGGGTTGCCTCAGCGGGACGGCGGCCGGGCCGTAGGTCTCCACCAGGCCGAGGGCCACCTCGCCCCGGGGCTCTTCCCCGTCGCGCGCGCCTTCTCCGTGACGTTCGTCGAGCGTCGTCATCGAGCACCCTCCAGGACCGGCCGCCAACAGGGGGGACGCGCGGGGTGGACCCTGCGCCTGACGGCGGAACGAAGGATGGGACGGACCATCGCCGGACCCGAGGGGACGCGACAGCGGTTCGCCTCCTGTTTCGATGATCCCACTGCTGTTCCGATCCATGTAGCCCGGAAGCCACTTTTCGGACACTCCGCAGAAGATTTACGGATCCGGAAACGTTGCGCAAAGGGCGTCCAGAGCCGCCGCGTAGGCGTGCTCCGAGGGGGTCGCATAGCCGACGACCAGCCCGTCCCGCACCGGTACGGCGGCTTGCGCGGCCTGCGGATGCCGGAACCCGGCGAGCCCGTCCAACGCCAGCCCGAGCTCTCCCGCCCGCGCGACGGTGGCCTCCTCGGTCCCCGGGGGCAGCCGCAGCACCGCGTGCAGCCCGGCCGCCACCCCGGTGACCTCGATGTGCGGCGCCCGCTCGGCGAGCGCGCCGACGAGCCGGTCCCGACGGGCGCGGTACCGCTGCCGCATGCGCCGTACGTGACGGTCGTACGACCCACGCGTGAGGAAGTCGGCCAGGCACAGCTGGTCCAGCACGCTCGCCCAGGCCTCCCGCTCGCCCTTGGCCGCGAGCACGCCCTCGACGTACCGCTCCGGCAGGACCATCCAGCCCAGCCGCACCGCCGGGGACAGGCTCTTGCTCACCGAGCCGACGAAGATCACCCGCTCGGGATCGAGGCTCTGCACGGCTCCGACGGGCTTGCGGTCGTAGCGGAACTCCCCGTCGTAGTCGTCCTCCACGATCACCGCGTCACGCGCGCGTGCCCAGTCGATCACCGCGGCGCGGCGCGTGGCGTGCAGCGGCCCGCCGGTTGGGAACTGGTGCGCGGGTGTGAGCAGGGCACCGCGTTCCCGGCCCAGCCGGTCGACCAGGGCGCCGTCCTCGTCGAGCGGCAGCGGCACGGTCCGTACTCCCGCGCGGGTGAGCAGGTCGCGGTGGAAGGGCAGGCCGTACGCCTCCACGGCCAGCGGACCGCGCAGCACCCGGCCCTCGAAGAGCAGCCGCAGCGCGTGGGCGAAGCCGGAGCAGACCACGATCCGGTCCGGGGTGCAGCGCACACCACGCGCGCGTGCCAGGTACTCCGCAAGCGCCTCGCGCAGTTCCGCCCGCCCGGCGGGGTCACCGGGCCCGAACACCTCGTTGGGCGCCTGCTGGACGGCCCGCCGGTAGGAGGCGAGCCACTCCCCGCGCGGGAAGCCCGACACGTCCGGGGTGCCCTGGCGCAGATCGTGCCGCGGGCCACGCGCGCGGGGAGGGGTGCTTACGGGCGCTTGCCCGGCGTGGCGCGGGGGTTCCGTGCGGGCGGCCACGCGCGTGCCCGAGCCCTGGCGGGCCGTGAGCCAGCCCTCGGCGACCAGCTCCGCGTACGCGTCGGCCACGGTGTTCCGGGCGACCCCCAGGTCGGCGGCGAGCGAACGGTACGGCGGCAGCCGGGTGCCCGGGGCGAGCCGGCCACCGCGCACGGCGTCGCGCAGGGCCCGGATCAGGGCGGCCCGCCGACCGCCCGGACCGGACAGCTCCAGATGCAGATCGGCGCCGACGCGCTCGGCGGAATTGACCCATGATTCGGACACGGAAATGCACCCTACCGTGGGTCTTTCGGGCCCGTAGGTTATGACTCATGACGACGAACACGATCTCGACGCCGACCCAGACCCGCCTGAACTTCGCGAAGACCGCCCCGAAGGTCTTCCGCGCCCTGATCGGCTTCGACGCCGCCGCCCGCGAGGGTCTGGACCCCACGCTGGTCGAGCTCGTCCAGATCCGTGCCTCGCTCCTCAACAACTGCGCGTACTGCCTGCACATGCACACCAACGACGCCCGCAAGGCCGGTGAGACCGAGGACCGCCTGCACATGGTGGCGGTCTGGCGCGAGGCCCGGCACTTCTTCACGGAGAGGGAGCAGGCGGCCCTCGCCCTGACCGAGGCGGTCACCCTGGTCTCCGCCGGCGGCGTCCCGGACGCCGTCTACGCCGAGGCCGCGGCCCACTTCGACGAGCAGGAGCTGGCCCAGGTGCTGGCCCTGATCCTCACGATCAACACCTGGAACCGGGTGGCCCTGTCGACGGGCAAGGTGGCGGGGACGGACGAGCGGTGAGGGGCGAGGGGGGGACGGACGAGCGGTGAGGGGGGAGGAGAGACGGATGAGCGGTGCCGGTTGAGCGGTGCCGGACGCGCTGTGGCGGGTGGCGCTCCTGGTCGCCCCGGCTAGACGGTCATGGGGCGGTCGTACGGTGAGATCGGCGTCGGCAGCCGCGAGCCGCCCATCAGATGGCGGTCGACCGCCGCCGCGACCGCCCGCCCCTCGGCGATCGCCCACACGATGAGCGACTGCCCCCGGGCGGCGTCGCCGGCGGCGAACACCCCGGGGACGTTCGTGGCGAAGCCGGCGTCCCGCGTGAGCGTGCCGCGGGGCTCCAGACCGAGGCCGAGCTGCCCGATCAGCCCGTCCTCCGGGTCGGGCCCGGAGAACCCGAGGGCCAGCAGAACGAGATCGACCGGAATCGCACGCCCCGTACCCGGCAGCGGCCGACGGCTCGAGTCGACCTCGACCAGGTGCAGGGACCGTACCCGCCCCTCCGCGTCACCCGTGAAGCGGAGCGTCGACGCGGCGAACAGCCGCGCGTCGGCGTCCGCCGCCGGCGCGGTGCGCAGCTCGCCCGCCTCCTCGTGCGCCGCGGAGAGCCGGTAGATCTTCGGGTACGTCGGCCAGGGCTCGGAGTCCTCGTCGCGCTCGGCGCCCGGCTGGGCGTAGATGTCGAGCTGGGTCACGGACGCGGCACCCTCCCGGACGGCCGTGCCGAGGCAGTCGGCGCCCGTGTCACCGCCGCCGACGATGACGACGTGCTTCCCGGCGGCGGACATCGGCGATGTCTCGATGTCGCCCTCGCATACCCGGTTGGCGAGGGGCAGGTACTCCATCGCCTGATGAATCCCGGCCAACTCCCGGCCCGGTACGTTCAGTTCCCGCCACGCCGTGGCCCCCGTGGCGATCACGACCGCGTCGTAGCGCGCCCGCAGCTGAGCGGCGTCGATGTCCCGCCCGACCGCCGTGGAGGTACGGAACTTGGTCCCCTCGCCCCGCATCTGCTCGATGCGCCGCTCCAGGTGCCGCTTCTCCATCTTGAACGCGGGGATGCCGTAGCGCATCAGCCCGCCGATCCGGTCGTCCTTCTCGTACACGGCGACCGTGTGCCCGGCCCGGGTGAGCTGCTGGGCCGCCGCGAGCCCCGTGGGCCCGGAGCCGATCACCGCGACCGTGCGTCCCGACAGCCGGTCCGGCGGCCGGGGCGGGGTGAAGCCCAGCTCCCAGGCCCGGTCGGCGACGGCGCACTCGACGTTCTTGATGGTGACCGCGGGCTGGTTGATGGCCAGCACGCACCCCGCCTCGCACGGCGCCGGGCACAACCGCCCCGTGAACTCGGGGAAGTTGTTGGTGGCGTGCAGCCGGTCGGCGGCCGCCCGCCAGTCCTCCCGGCTCACCAGGTCGTTCCACTCCGGGATCAGATTGCCGAGCGGACAGGCGTCGTGACAGAAGGGGACACCGCAGTCCATGCACCGGTCGGCCTGCTTGCTGATGATGGGCAGCAGCGCCCCGGGGACGTACACCTCGTCCCAGTCCCGGACCCGCTCCTCGATCGGCCGGCGCGGCCAGTCCTGGCGGGGAGTGGTCATGAATCCCTTGGGATCGGCCATGGCCGTCTCCCTTGCGTGCGCAGCGGGGCCGTGCGTCATCGGGCGGCACTCTTCCGGCCACGATACGTCTCATCACCCCCTTGCGCTTTCCCTCAGGTGAGGGCCAGCACGTAGCAGACGGCCGCGGCGGCCGAGGCGACCATGCGGACGTGGTTCCAGGCCGTCCACTCGCGTACGTACGTGGTCCAGTACGCGGCGGCCTCGGCGGTGCCGGGCTCCAGCTTCATCAGCGCGTCGTTGCGGGGCACGTTGGCGACCATGGTCACGCCGAACGAGCCGCACAGGTACAGAGCGCTGCCCAGCAGCAGTTCCACGGTTCCCTCGTCCGGCCACAGCACGAACGTCACCACGGCGAGCACGGCGCACAGCACCGCCGAGCCGATGAACACGATCATGAAGGCGGGGGTCACCGCGGCCACGTTGATCGCCTGCATCGCCGCGACGCCCTGGGCGGGCGGCAGGGCGGCGAGCCCCTTCATCACGAAGGTGGAGAACGCGCAGAACACCCCGGCGACCAGACCGGTCCCCAGCACCCCCAGCACGGTCAGCACGAAGTACGGCCCATCGATCATGTCGTCCTCAACTCCCCGATTCCGCCGAGATCATCCTCGGCACCACCCGTCACCACAAGTGAAATCCCCTGAGCGACGCCATCCCATGGCCAACACCCGCGCGGGCATAAGCGAGCGTCCAGGCGGGGGTGGGTGAACGGGTGACCTGGGGTTCTGTCGGGGCGGGGCGCTTGCGGGTATGGCTCGCGGCCTTTGTGGTGGCGGGGCGTTCGGCGACGTGGCTCGTGGCCTGGTGGCGGGGCGCGGGAGGGTGTGGCTCGGGGGCCTTTGTGGTGGCGGGCGCTGGAGGGCGTAGCCCGGGGCGCCTTGTCGCGGCGGGGCGCTTGGAGGCCACGGCTGGGCCTGCGGCGGGGGCCGCATTGGCACGGCCCGGCACGGCTGGGCCTGCGGTGGGGGCCGGATCGGCGGGACACGGCTGCCTGCGCAGGTTCCTGCTTCCGCTGGCTGGTCAGCCTGCGCTGGCCGTCCCCTCCGGTCGGCCTGGCGGACGGCCTGGCGGCAGCTGCCTTGGCCGCCCGCTCGGGCTGGCTGGTCAGCCTGCGTATGGGTCCGCCGCGTCCGCTGACGGGTCAGCCTGCGTGGCCCGCCGCTTCGGCTGGCCGGTCAGCCCGCGTCGGCTGGCAGCTTCGGCTGGCCGGTCAGCCTGGCTTCGCGTCCGCGCCGGGCACCGGTCAGCCTGGCTTCGCGTCCGCCCCGGGCACCAGTCAGCGTGGCTCAACCGCTGCGGGTGCCTGGTCAGCCCGCCTTCGCCGCGCGCTCCCGCCATCCCCCAAGGACCGTCTCCACGGCGGCCGCGATCCTCCGTCGGGCCTCGTGCCGGGCCACCCCGCTCATCAGCAACTGGTCGTACGGCGTGTCCAGATGCCGTACGGACGCGACGACCGCCGAGGTCACCGCGGTCTCGGACAGGGCCCGTCCGGCCGCGCTGCGCCCCACCCGGCCGCTGCCGCGCACCGAGGCGTGCGCGGCTATTCCGGCCGCGCGGTCCGGCGCGCACCCCGGGAACAGCCGCCGGATCTCCGCCGCGAACGCCTCGGTGAACCGTGCGTCCTCGGCTGCCCTGCGCCGCGCGTCCCGCAGTCGTCGGCGCCGTCTGGCCTCGGCGTCCGCGAGACAGCGCGCCTCGGCCCGGGACAGCGCCGGCTCCTCGACAAGCAGGCCCTGCCGCTCGTAACGCCCCTGGCGCCGGTTGAACCGCACGACCACGGCCGACAGCGTGCTCTCCTCCCGGGACCGGCGGGTCAGCGCGGTGTCGCCGCGCGGCAGGAACACCAGGTGCCCGAGGTCCGCGCAGTCCAGACATCGCGGCGCCCCGTCCTCCAGTACGAGCAGCGACAGCGGCCCGCCCCGGCACTCGGCGCAGTGCCGCCGCCGTATCGGCTGAAAGACGAGAGGTCCGCTGCCGTGCGGGGGAGTTACAGGCTGCGCCATATCCGGTTCATTCCCCCCGAGGAGACGACCACCACCCCCTCATTCCGTCCCTTGACGCCCGCCGGGACACTCCCTCGCCCGCCCAGCGCCCCCGCGCCCCACCTCCGAGGCAGGCCCGCCCGTCACCGCCTGCCCGCCCTGGCGCATCATGGGCCCTGTGCGACTCGAAGCGATCACCTGGGAGCGGCTCGGTGACCTCCTTGCCGAGCGGCTGCTCGAGCTGAAGCCGGACGGCGGCGGCTCCTGGCCGCGCGTCGCCCTCGACGGTGCCCCCGCGGCCCGCCCCGGAGATCTGGCGGAACGTGTCGGCGAAGCCCTGCGTGCCCGCGGTCGGCCTTCGTTGGTCGTCGGCGCCGAGGGCTTCCTGCGTCCCGCCTCGCTCCGACTGGAACACGGCCGCCGGGACGTGGAGGCCTTTTACGACGGCTGGTTGGACACCGGCGCCCTGTGGCGCGAGGTCTTCGGCCCCCTCGACCCCGACGGCGACGGCCGCGTCCTGCCCGATCTGTGGGACCCCGTCACCGATCGCGCCACCCGCAGCCCCTACGTTCAACTCCCGCCCGGGGGAGTGCTGTTGCTGCACGGCCCCCTTCTCCTGCGGCACTGGTTCCCCTTCGACCTGACCGTCCACGTCCGTCTCTCCCCGGGCGCCCTGCGCCGCCGTACCCCCGAGGACGACCACTGGACCCTCCCCGCCTTCGAGCGCTACGAGGAGGAGACCGACCCGGCCGCCACCGCCGATGTCCTGGTCCGCGCCGACGACCCCCGCCACCCCGCCTGGAACGGCTGACCGAGACTCAGGAAACCTCTTTTATATGCGCATGCATGTAACTAGGGTGGACGTCATGACGACCTCACGCGGTGATTCCCTCGGCTCTCCCGTTTCCCCCCAGTCCGCCCCTCTCTCCTTCGACGACTCCACCCGCGCCCTCCTCGACGGCAAGAACTTCGCTTCCGTCGCCACCCTCGGCCCCCACGGCGCGCCGCAGAACTCGGTGGTCTGGTTCAGACGTGAGGGCGACACCGTGCTCTTCTCCTCCCTCGACAACCGTCAGAAGGTCCGCAACCTCCGCCGCGACCCCCGTATCAGCCTCTCGGTCTTCGACCTCGCCAACCCCTACTCCTCCGTCGAGATCCGCGGCACCGCCGAGATCCTCCCCGACGAGGGCAAACGGCTCCCGCACGAGCTCTCGCACAAGTACCTCGGCATCGACCCGCCGGCCGAGAAGGACGACGAGGTCCGGGTGATCGTCCGGGTCGTCCCGCACAAGGTCGTCCGCTTCTCGGCCTGAACCCCGCCCCGGGCCTCCTGAGCCTCGCCCGGCGAGCGGGCGGCCCCGACCCTGAGGTGCGCTCGTCTCCCGGCGCGGCGAGAATGTAGGGCGCCGGGACTAGCGGTGCGCCCTGCGCCGCGCCGGCCGTCCGGCAACGGGAGGTACTCCATGACCACTGCCGGAGACATCATGCACCGCGGTGCCCAGTGGATCCCGGCACACGAGACCCTGGACCGCGCGGCCCAGCTGATGCGCGACCTCGGCGTCGGCGCCCTGCCCATCGGCGACTCGAACGACCGGCTCTGCGGCATCCTCACCGACCGCGACATCGTCGTCGGCTGCGTGGCCATGGGACATGACCCGGCCAAGGTCACCGCCGGCGAGATGGCCCAGGGCACACCCCGCTGGATCGCCTCCGACGCCGACATCGGCGATGTGCTGCGCGAGATGCAGGACCACCAGATCCGCCGGCTCCCCGTCATCGAGAACAAGCGCCTGGTCGGCATGATCAGCGAAGCCGACCTGGCCCAGCACCTGACGGAGGATCAGATCGCCTCCTGGGCCGAGAGCGTCTACGCGCGGACCTCGGGACGCTGACCCGACGGTTTTCGTCCCGAGCCGTTTCGGCCCGACCGACCGACCGACCGACCGCCCGGTCCGGGCCCCCCGCCCTCCCGAGGCGGGGGCCCGCCCTCACAGCCAGCCGTTGCGCCGGAAGCCGCGGTGCAGCGTCAGACAGGCCACGGCTATCACCCCTATGACCAGCGGATACCCGAACTTCCAGTGCAGCTCCGGCATGTGCTCGAAGTTCATGCCGTAGACCCCGCAGACCATCGTCGGCACGGCGACCAGCGCCGCCCACGCCGTGATTTTCCGCATGTCCTCGTTCTGCGCCACCGTGACCTGCGCGAGGTGCGCCTGGAGGATCGAGTTGGTCAGTTCGTCGAAGGACGCGATCTGCTCCCTGACCCGCAGCAGATGGTCGGATACGTCGCGGAAGTACGCCTGTATCTCCGGGGCGACCACCCGTATCGGCCGGGTGGCGAGCTCGTCCAGCGGGCGGGCCAGCGGCACCACCGCCCGCTTCAGCTCCAGCAGTTCGCGCTTGAGCTGGTAGATCCGGCCCGGGTCGACCCGGGCGCCGGACTCCGCGAACACATCCGTCTCCACCTGGTCGATGTCCGCCTGCACCGAGTCGGCGACGCCCAGATACTCGTCCACCACATGGTCCGCGATGGCGTGCAGCACCGCCGCCGGGCCCTTGGCGAGCTGCTCGGGCGTGGCCTCCAGCTCCTCGCGCAGCGGCCCGAGCGAGCCGTGCCGGCCGTGCCGCACGGTGATCACGAAGTCCTCGCCGGTGAAGACCATGATCTCGCCGGTGTCCACCACCTCGCTGGTGGCCGTCAGTTCCTCGTGCTCGACGTAGCAGACCGTCTTGAACACCGCGAACAGCGTCTCGTCGTAGCGCTCCAGCTTCGGACGCTGATGGGCCTCGATCGCGTCCTCGACGGCCAGCGGATGCAGTTCGAACAGCTCCGCGATGCCCGCGAACTCCTGGTCCGTCGGCTCGTGCAGACCGAGCCAGACGAAACCGTCGCCGTACTTGCGTATCCGCTCCACGGTCTCGACCAGATCGCCGCTCGCGGGGATCCGTACCCCCTCGCGATAGCTCACGCAGTTCACCACGGAGGAGCCCAGCGGGGAGCGGGCCGGGTGGCTCAGGTCGACGCGCCGGCGCCGCCGCGCCAGTCGCGCGACCTTGCGCAGCCCGCCGACCCTGCCGAGGCTCGTGACCTTCCGCAGATTTACCGCCATGGACATCTGGATCTCCTCGCGTGGATCTCCTCGCGCCGTTCTCCCGCGCTGGTCGCGCCAGTCTGCCAGTTCGGCGTGAGAGCCGGGTAAGCCTGTGGGAACAGGGCGTTCCGCTTGGTTCCCGGCTGTGGACAAGCCTTTCCCGCCGGGTCCCTTTCACTCGTCTCGCGAACGGGGAGCGGGTGCGCGTCGCCCACTCCGGACAACACGGACACCTGGGATGATCGCGGCATGACGCGATCCGACGGGTATCTCCTGGACAACCGGCAGAGCGAAGCCGGCGAACGTTTCGACGCCTTCGCCACCCTCTTCGATCCCACGACCTTCCGGCACTTCGAGGCCTTCGGCATCGGCTCCGGCTGGCGCTGCTGGGAGGTCGGCGCGGGCGGCACCTCGGTGGTGTCATGGCTGGCCAAGAAGGTCGGCCCGACGGGACGGGTGGTGGCGACCGACATCGACACCTCGCGGGTCGCCGCGGCCGCCCGGCCGCCGGTCGAGGTACGGGTCCACGACGTGGGGACCGAGGGGGCGCCGGGGGAGGGCTTCGACCTGGTGCACGCCCGGCTGGTCCTCGTCCATGTCCCCGACCGGGAGCGGGCGTTGCGGTCGATGATCGGCGCCCTGCGGCCCGGCGGCCGGATCCTGGTCGAGGACGCCGACCCCGCCCTGCAGCCCCTGGTCTGCCCCGACGAGTACGGCCCCGAGGAGCAGTTGGCCAACCGACTGCGCCAGGGCTTCCGCAAGCTGCTCGCCGACCGCGGCGCCGACCTCTCCTACGGCCGCAGGCTCCCGCGGCTGCTGCGGGAAGCGGGGTTGCAGCGAGTCCAGGCCGACGGGTACTTCCCGGTCAGCTCGCCCGCCTGCGCCGCTCTGGAGTCGGCAACGATCCGCCAGGTCCGCGAGCACCTCGTCTCCGCGGGTCTCGCCACCGACCACGACATCGACCAGCACCTGGCCAACGTCGCCTCGGGCCGCATGGACCTGGCCACGGCCCCGATGATCTCGGCGTGGGGCCGCAAGGGGAGCTGAGGAGCGCCGGCGGACCGGGTACGACCCTCCCTAGGACGTCGACAGGTCCGCGCGGCCGTCCCGTTGGCGTCGGCGAGTCGTACGGCTCTCCCGAGGACGTCGACAGGTCCGCACGGCCGTCCCGAGGGCGTCGGCGGTCCTACGGCCGTCCCGAGGGCGTCGGCGGTCCTACGGCCGTACCGAGGGCGTTGGCTGTCGTACTGCCGTACTGAACAGCCGGGCCCGGCCAACGGCCTCTCCGTCAGTCCGCCCCCGGCGGCCGCCCGCCCAGTCGTTCCACCGCGACCGCCCCTGCCCGGCACCCCTCCCGGGCCGCCTCCTCCGGTTCCGCGCCCTTGAGCAGCGCGGCGAGGAACGCGCCCGTGAAGGCGTCTCCCGCCCCCGTGGTGTCGGTCGGGTCCGTGGGTTCCGCCGGCACCCGGGAGTGCACCATTCCCTCCCGCGCCACCAAGGCGCCGGCCGCCCCCTGCTTGACCACCACCAGCGGGATCCGGCGGCTCAGCTCGGCCGCCGCGTCCTCCGCGTCGGACGCTCCCGTCAGCAGACACGCCTCGTCACGGCTGGGCAGCAGCACGTCCACGCCCTCGACGAGCCTCAGGAAACGGTCCACGCCCAACTCGACCAGGAACCCCGCCGAGGCGGGGTCCAGGCTTACCGGCACGCCACGCGCGCGTGCCGACGTGAGCGCCGCGGCCACCAGCGCGCGGCTCGGCTCGGAGAACAGCAGATAGCCCGACAGATGCAGTCGGGCGACGCCGTCGAGCAGCGCGTCCGACCAGTCGCCGGGGTCAAGCCGCAGTGAGGCGCCGCTGTCGGTCAGGAAGGTGCGCTCGGCCGCCGCCCCGGTGTCGACCAGGCAGATCACCGTGCCGGTGGGAGCCTGCGGATCGATGACCAGAAGGGGTCGCACCCCGCAGGCGGACAGCTCCCGCTCGTGCCACGCCGCCGCCTCCGCGCCCACCCGGCCGAGCAGCCGTACCTCCGCCCCCGCGCCGTACGCCGCCCAGCAGGCCACATTGGCGCCCGCCCCGCCCGGCACCGTACGGATCACGGCGGCCGTGTCCGTGCCTGAGGCGAGTGGACCCCGGTGCCGGGCGATGACGTCCGTGACGACATCGCCGACGACCAGCAGGGCTCCGCCGTCCAGCTCCGCCGTCACGCCCGGGCCCAGGCCGCCGCGATCCGTGCCGCCAGCCGTACGTTGCCGCGCACCGCCGCCAGATTGGCGGTCAGTGAGGCACCGTCGGTGTGCCGTACCAGGTAGTCGAGCAGGAACGGGGTGACCGCCTGCCCGGTGACGCCTTCCTCCTCGCACGCGCGCAGCGCGCCCGCGAGTACGCGCGCGTGCAGATCCGGATCCAACTGCTCGGATTCCGGTACGGGATTGGCGACGATCAGCGCCGACTCGGGTCCGCCGACGCCGTCCTGAGCCCGCATCACCTCCGCCACCTCCTCCGGGGAGTGAAGCGTCCAGTCCACGGGATGGCCGGAGTCCGACAGATAGAAGCCGGGAAAGCGGTCCGTGTCGTAGCCGGCCACCGTGACACCGAGCGTCTCCAGCCGCTGGAGCGTGGCCGGCACGTCCAGGATCGACTTCACGCCCGCGCAGACCACGGTGATCCGGGTGCGCGCCAGCAGCCCCAGGTCCGCCGACTCGTCCTGGGTCACCGTCCACTCCCGGTGCACCCCGCCGAGCCCGCCCGTCGCGAACACCCGTACGCCCGCCAGGGCCGCCAGCAGGGCCGTCGCCGACACCGTGGTCGCCCCGCTCGCCCCGGCCGCCACGGCCGGCGGCAGATCGCGGTGGCCGAGCTTGCGGATCCCTTCCTCGTTCGCGATCCGCTCCACCTGCTCCTTGTCCAGGCCGACATGGGGCTTTCCGTCGAGTACGGCGATGGTGGCGGGCACGGCGCCCTCCCGCCGCACGACGTCCTCCAGCTCCAGGGCCACCTGGAGGTTGCGCGGGCGCGGCAGCCCGTGCGCGATGATCGTGGACTCCAGGGCCACCACGGGTCGGCGCGCGTCAATCGCCTCCCGCACCTCTTCCGACACCACCATCACCACGCGCCTGCCTCCTGTCCGTCGGTACTCCCTCATCTCTGGCGGGCGCGGTGCCCGGCCAAACCACTTGCGGGCTGTGGGAGACGACACCAGCCTGGGACGCATGACCGAGCACACCGCACGTCTCGACCACGTCGTCCTCTGGGTGCGCGACCCGATCGCCTCGGCCGAGTTCTACGAGAAGGCGTTGGGCCTGGAGCCCGTGCGGCTCACCGACTTCGCCGCCGGGCAGGTGCCCTTCCCGTCCGTCCGCCTCAACGACGAGACCATCCTCGATCTGATGCCGCGGACCATGGCCGAGCGCATGAAGATGCTCCCGGGCGCCGTGGAGAGCGCCGGGCACCCGGTCAACCACGTCTGTGTCGCCCTGCCCGCCCACGCCTTCGACGCGCTCCGCACCCGCCTGGAGGAGAGTGGGGTGCCCGTCTCGGAGATCGGCCACGACTCCTTCGGCGCCCGCGGCCTCGCCAAGCGCACCTTCTACTTCCGCGACCCGGACGGCAACGTCCTCGAGGCCCGGCACTACGACTGACGGGGGTTGGCGATCCTCAGAACAGCGGCTCGGGCAGCACGCCTTCCAGAGCGAGCAGCTTCCGCTTCGTCTCCAGGCCGCCCCCGAAGCCGCCGATGCCGCCGTCGCGCTCCACGACCCGGTGGCAGGGCACGACCACGGGCAGCGGATTGGCGCCCATCGCCATGCCCACCGCCTGGGCGGCGCCCGGCTGACCGACCCGCCCGGCGAGATCGCCGTAGCCGACCACCGAGCCGTACGGCACGCCGGCGGCCAGCTCGCGCAGGACCTGCCGGTTGAAGCCCGAGATCAGCGTCCAGTCCAGGGGCAGCTCGAAGTCGTGTCGCTCACCCGCAAAGTAGGCCTTCAGCTGGCGTATCGCCTCGGCGAGGACGGGGGAGTCGGGTGCCTCGACGACCTCGCCGCCGAGGCGCGAGGCGAGCCGGTCCAGTGCCTTCTCGCGCACCGCGTCGGTGGCGTGGAACACGACGTTGACCAGGCCCTCGCGGGTCGCGGCCAGCAGCAGCGGACCGATGTCGGTGCCGACGACGGTCCACACGACCCGCTGCTCGTACTGCCCATGGCTGTCCATGCGTCCCACCGTACGGCGAGGCACTGACAACGCCGGGCTCCCGCCTTCCGTCAGCTCCCGCCGACGGCGTCCCGCACCACGTCCGGCTTGTTGGTGATGATGCCGTCGACCCCGTACCCGGCGGCCCGGCGGGCGGCGGTCGCGTCGTCGACGGTCCAGGTGAAGACCTCCAGCGGCTTGCCGTGCGGTCCGGTGAAGGCGTGCACGGCGGCCACGTAGCCCGTGGAGACCGAGCCGTACGAGGGGTTGATCTGATCGGTGAACTCGGCGTACCCGGGCAGGTCGGCGACGGGCGGGGTGCCGAGGAGCCCGGTTTTGACGGCCGGCTTCAGGTCATGGACGGTTCGCACGCTGTCCGCGCTGAAGCTCTGCACGATCAGCCGGCCGAGGTGGGCCCGGTCGAGCCAGCCCTCGTTGCCGAGCACCTTCAGGGTCTGCCGCTCGATGCCCGGGTACAGGGCGGGGTTCTTGATCTCGAGGAGCAGCTTCTGGTGGTGCAGCTCGACGCGGTGCATGTACTGCTCCAGGGTCGGCACGCGCGCGCCCGCGTAAGCGGGGCCGAACCAGCTCCCGGCGTCCAGGCGGGCGATCTCCGCCGCCGTGAAGTCCTTCACCTTCCAGGGCGCCCGGCCCGGGAAGACCTCCTCGACGTCGGTGGTCCGCCTCAGGTTGTCGTCGTGGACCACGACCAGCTCGCCGTCCTTGGTGCGCTGCACGTCGTTCTCGACCCAGCGGATGCCCAGCTCGGCCGCCCTGTCGACGGCCGCCAGTGTGTTCTCCGGCGCGTGGGCCGAGGCGCCTCGGTGGGCGAGGACCGTCGGCGGCGGCACCGCGGCGCCCGCCGGGGCGTCGGCGGTCGGCAGCAGGAAGGCGGCGGTGCCCAGGAGCGCGGTGGTCGTGGCGGCAACTGCGCGCGCGTGCATGCGTACTCCTTCTGTCGGGGTCACGGACAGCACCACTGTGACAGCAGAGCGTCAACGGCAGCGGATTGCAGAATGGCCATGGATTGAATGGGGTGCCCAAGTCCGTTCACCACTGCCGCACAACTGGGGCAGGGCCGTGTTTCTTTGCCGGAAAATCGTTCGACCATTCCGGTGGGAGTCATACTCTCTGCCTCAACCCTGACCGCCCGGGCGGTCCTGGGAGGGGGCGCACATCAGCACATTCCAGGACGCAAGAGGGCGGAAGGACAGCCGCGCATGCAGGGCACGGTCGACGGATTCAGCTACGGCCTCGTCACACCGCTGGTGGCCTACCTCATGGCCTGCCTCGGCGGCGCCCTCGGCCTGCGCTGCACCACCAGGGCGATGCTCGTCACGCGCTCCTGGCGCCCCGGCTGGCTGGCCCTCGGCTCGGCGGCCATCGGGTCCGGCATATGGACCATGCACTTCGTCGCGATGATGGGGTTCAGCGTCAAGGAGACCCCGATCCAGTACGACAAGCCGATGACGTTCGCGAGCCTCGCGGTCGCCATCGTGATGGTCGGCGTCGGGATCTTCATCGTCGGCTACAGGGGCGCGCGCGGCACCGCCCTGTTCACCGGCGGCACCATCACCGGTCTCGGCATCGCCTCCATGCACTACCTGGGCATGGCCGGCCTGCAGCTCAACGGCAAGCTGGAGTACAACACCCTCACCGTCGCCGCCTCCGTCGCCATAGCCATGGCCGCGGCCACCGCCGCCCTGTGGGCAGCCGGGCAGGTCAGGGGCTTTCTGTGGAGCGTGGGCGCGAGCCTCGTGATGGGGCTCGCCGTCAGCGGGATGCACTACACCGGCATGGCCGCCCTCAGCGTCCACCTGCACCACTCTCAGGACATCACCACCGGCGACTCGCCCGCGGCCCTCCTCGCGCCCATGATGATCGGCCCGCTCGTCTTCCTGTTGCTGGCGGGAGTCGTCGTGATGATCGACCCGCTGATGGTCATGGGCAAGCCCGACCTAGCGCCCGTCGACGACAAACCCGGAATCCCGGCCCACGGCGCCGTCGCCCACACCGCCCGCAGGCCGCAGCTCCGCCCCCGCCGCACCCTCGGCGAACGCCGCTCCCGCGCCCCCCAGAACCGCTGACCGGACCGCGTTGTCAGTGGTGGGTCGTACGGTGGATCCATGCGGCCCGTTTCCAGCATCGAACGCACGGTGGCGCCCTTCGAGGTCGTCAGCCCCTACCAGCCCAGCGGCGACCAGCCGCAGGCCATCGCCGATCTCGCCCGGCGCATCACGGCAGGCGAGAAGGACGTCGTCCTGCTCGGCGCGACCGGCACCGGCAAGTCCGCCACCACCGCGTGGATGATCGAGCAGCTCCAGCGCCCCACCCTGGTCATGGCGCCGAACAAGACCCTGGCCGCCCAGCTGGCGAACGAGTTCCGGGAACTCCTGCCGAACAACGCCGTCGAGTACTTCGTCTCGTACTACGACTACTACCAGCCCGAGGCCTACGTCCCGCAGTCGGACACCTACATCGAGAAGGACTCCTCGATCAACGAGGAGGTCGAGCGGCTGCGCCACTCCGCCACCAACTCACTGCTCACCCGGCGTGACGTCGTCGTGGTGGCCTCCGTGTCCTGCATCTACGGCCTCGGTACCCCGCAGGAGTACGTGGACCGGATGGTCCCCCTCAAGGTCGGCGAGGAGATCGACCGCGACCAGCTGCTGCGCCGCTTCGTGGACATCCAGTACACGCGCAACGACACGGCCTTCACCCGCGGCACCTTCCGGGTGCGCGGCGACACCATCGAGATCTTCCCGGTCTACGAGGAGCTGGCCGTCCGCATCGAGATGTTCGGCGACGAGATCGAGGCGCTGTCCACCCTGCACCCCCTTACCGGCGAGATCATCAGCGACGACGAGCAGCTGTACGTCTTCCCGGCCTCCCACTACGTCGCGGGCCCCGAGCGCATGGAGCGGGCCGTCAACGACATCGAGAAGGAGCTGGGCGAGCGCCTGGCGGAGCTGGAGAAGCAGGGCAAGCTGCTGGAGGCCCAGCGTCTGCGCATGCGCACCACGTACGACATCGAGATGCTCCGCCAGATCGGCACCTGCTCGGGCGTGGAGAACTACTCGATGCACTTCGACGGCCGCCTGCCCGGCTCCCCGCCGAACACCCTGCTCGACTACTTCCCGGACGACTTCCTGCTCGTCATCGACGAGTCGCATGTGACCGTGCCGCAGATCGGCGCCATGTACGAGGGCGACGCCTCCCGCAAGCGCACCCTGGTGGACCACGGCTTCCGGCTGCCCTCCGCCCTGGACAACCGCCCGCTGAAGTGGGAGGAGTTCCAGGAGCGCATCGGTCAGACCGTCTACCTCTCGGCCACCCCGGGCCAGTACGAGCTCTCGCGTTCCGACGGCGCCGTCGAGCAGATCATCCGCCCCACCGGGCTGGTCGACCCCGAGGTCGTCGTCAAGCCGACCGAGGGTCAGATCGACGACCTGGTGCACGAGATCCGCGAGCGCACCGAGAAGGACGAGCGGGTCCTGGTCACCACGCTCACCAAGAAGATGGCCGAGGACCTCACCGACTACTTCCTGGAACTCGGCATCCAGGTCCGCTATCTGCACAGCGACGTCGACACCCTGCGCCGCGTGGAGCTGCTGCGCGAGCTGCGCGCGGGCGAGTACGACGTCCTGGTCGGCATCAACCTCCTGCGGGAGGGCCTCGACCTGCCCGAGGTGTCCCTGGTGGCCATCCTCGACGCGGACAAGGAGGGCTTCCTGCGCTCCGGCACCTCGCTGATCCAGACCATCGGCCGCGCGGCGCGGAACGTCTCCGGACAGGTCCACATGTACGCCGACAAGATCACCCCGGCGATGGAGAAGGCCATCGACGAGACCAACCGCCGCCGGGACAAGCAGATCGCGTACAACAAGGCCCACGGCATCGACCCGCAGCCGCTGCGCAAGAAGATCAACGACATCGTCGCGCAGATCGCCCGCGAGGACGTCGACACCGAGCAGCTGCTCGGCTCCGGCTACCGCAAGTCCAAGGACGGCAAGGGCGCCAAGGCCCCCGTGCCCTCGCTCGGCGGCAAGGCAGCCAAGACCAAGACCAAGGGCAAGGCCAAGGAGACGGTGCCCAGCGACCGTCCGGCGGCCGATCTCACCGAGCAGATCGAGGAGATGACCGCGCGGATGCGCGCCGCCGCGGCCGATCTGCAGTTCGAGATCGCGGCCCGGCTGCGTGACGAGGTCTCCGAGATGAAGAAGGAGCTGCGCCAGATGAAGGAGGCGGGCCTGGCCTGACGGGACGGGGGTGACCGCGCGGAGGCCCGCAGTGTTGCAAGACCGACACAAAGTGCGGACCTGGGTTAGGCACTGTCAGTGCCCCTGCGTAGGGTTCTCGTCATCCGCGGACTCCGCGGCAACAGGGGACAGTTCGAGAGGGGAATCAGCGCGTGACCGTCAACATGACCAAGGGTCAGGCCATCAGTCTGCAGAAGAACGACGGCGGCAGCCTGACCGCGGTGCGCATGGGTCTCGGCTGGCAGGCGGCCCCCCGGCGTGGCCTGTTCGGCTCGCGCACCCGGGAGGTCGACCTGGACGCCTCCGCCGTCCTGTTCGCCGACAAGCAGCCGGTCGACGTCGTCTTCTTCCGCCACCTGGTGAGCGACGACGGCTCGGTCCGGCACACCGGTGACAACCTGGTCGGCGGTGTCGGCCAGGGCGGCGACGACGAGGCGATCCTCGTCGACCTGCAGCGCATTCCGGTGCACATCGACCAGATCGTCTTCACCGTGAACTCCTTCACGGGCCAGACCTTCCAGGAAGTGCAGAACGCCTTCTGCCGGCTGGTCGACGAGACCAACGGCCAGGAGCTCGCCCGTTACACGCTCGCGGGCGGCGGCGCCTACACCGCCCAGATCATGGCCAAGGTGCACCGCACCGGCCCGGGCTGGACGATGACGGCCATCGGCACGCCCGCCAACGGCCGTACCTTCCAGGACCTGATGCCGGCGATCCTGCCGCACCTGTAGGTCCACCGGCGAGCAGCACACTTCCCGACACGACACACAGCGACACAGGGGGACGAAGGCGATGACGGCCGAGCTGGTGCGGGGGCAGAACCACCCGCTCTCCCAGGCCCGTCTCGAGATCCGGGTCTCGGCCGGCGCGCCGATCGTGGCGGGTGCCACGCTCAGCGACGAGAACGGCAAGGTCCACGGCGCGGAGTGGGTGGCCCATCCGGGCGCGCCCACCCTGCCGGGTCTTGAGGTCTCCCGGCAGGCGGCCGCCGACCATCGCCTCGCGGTGGATCTGGACGCCGTGCCGGAGGCCGTGCACCGGGTCAGTGTGCTGCTCGCCCTACCCACCGGCGTGGGGGGCCCGGTCCGCTTCGGCGCGGTCGCCGCCCCCTTCGTCGCGGTCACCGGCCTCGACGGCACCGAGGTGGCCAGCTACACCATCACCGGACTCGACGCCGAGTCGGCCGTCGTCGCCCTGGAGCTCTACCGCCGCCAGGGCGCCTGGAAGGTGCGCGCCATCGGCCAGGGGTACGCGGGCGGACTCGCCGAACTCCTCGCCGACCAGAACCTGCCCGAGGCCGGCCTGCTGGCGAGCGGCATCAACGACGCGGTGGCCCAGGGCGTCGCCCGGTCGGTCCCGGCGCCACCCCAGAGCGACCGCTCCCGGCAGCCCGCCGCCCCCGGCCCCGACCAGGGCGGTTCCGCGCCCACCGCGCCGTACGGCACCCAGGGCGCCTCCGCCGCCGTACCGCCGCCGCCCGCCACGCCGCCCTACGGGGGACAGCCGCCGCAGACCCCCGCCTACCCGGCGGCGCCCGCCGATCCGCCCACCTCCGGTGGTATCGACTACAGCCATCCGCGCCGGCGTAACACCGCTCCGCCGCCGCCCGCCCCGCCCGCGGCCCCCGCCCAGCCGGGTCAGCCCGGGCAGCCCGTCGCCGGCGACGCCACCGGCTGGTCCATGGACGAGCGGCTCTACAACCAGGTCTGGGGCATGTTCGAGGACCTGGCCCGGTCCACGGCCGCCTACCGCAGCGCCGTCGACTTCGCCGACTCGCGCATGGAGAAGGAGCTCGACCAGGTCCTGTCCGATCCGCGCAGCCGGATCGGCGGTCAGGGCGACGCCGCACGCGAGGCGGCCCAGGCCAAGCACGCCCAGCTCGTGGACCAGGCGCGGGCCACCCTCGACCGGGACCTCGCCCAGCTCACCGCCGAGTGCGAGGTCGTCGAGCCCGCGCTGCCGCCCGCGTACGCCCGCTGGGACAACCCCGTCTGGCACGCCTACCGGGTGCCGATGGAGACGCCCATGGCCCTGCGGCTGGGCGATCTGCACCTGCCCGAGAGCGAGCCGCTGCGCATACCGATGCTGGTCCGGCTGCCGCTGGAGCGCGGGCTGTGGATCGACAGCGGAGCGCCCGGATCGATCGACGGCGCCTTCCACGACTCGCACGACCTGCGCCGGCTCGCCCTGGAGGCGGCCGTGGCGCACGCGGCCCGGCTGCTCGCCGTCTATCCGGCGGGCGACTTCACCGTCCACGTCGTCGACCCGGCCGGCTCCGGCGCCCAGGCGCTCGCGCCGCTGGTGCAGACCGGCGTGCTCGCCTCCCCGCCGGCCGTCGGGGCGGCCGGGGTGACGGAGGTGCTCGGCAGGCTCACCCAGCGCGTCGACCTGGTGCAGATGGCGGTGCGCGGCGGTGCGTCCGAGTCGCTGCCGCCCGGCTTCGACACCTCCGAGCAGCTGCTGATCGTCAACGACTTCCCGCACGGCTTCGACGACCGGGCGGTGAACCAGCTGCGCTATCTCGCGGACGAGGGCCCGTCCGTCGGCGTCCACCTGATGATGGTGGCCGACCGGGAGGAGGCCAGCGCCTACGGCCCGTTGCTGGACCCGCTGTGGCGTTCGCTGCTGCGACTGACCCCGGTGCCCGAGGACCACCTCGCCGACCCCTGGGTGGGACACGCCTGGACGTACGAGCCCCCGCTCGCGCCGCCCGGCAGCGAGGTGCTCCAGCAGGTGCTCGCCCAGGTCGCCGCGGCCCGCCGCAACTGGAACCGGTAACCCTGATCTGGTCTTTACAAAGCAACCGTAAAGTCATTCTGACCTGCGGTTTTGGCTCTCCTTTTACTTAGCTCTTTACCTTTCCTTGGTCATTGGGTACTCTCATTCGTGCGGAGGGGAGTACTCCCTGTCTACTGCGGCGTACCCGTCAATACGGATCAGGCCAGATCCCGGGGCGTCGGCCCGTTCCTCGGGTGGAAGAGACCTCCGGCAGCGACGACGCTGACATTTGCCGTTACGTACTGCCGGAGGCGCAGTGGATGTTTCCCTGACCCTGTGGGTCCTCACGATCGTGGGCCTCGCCGCCCTGATCGCGGTCGACTTCTTCATCGGCCGCAAGCCGCACGACGTGTCCATCAAGGAAGCCGGGATCTGGACCGTCGTCTGGATCGTCCTGGCCGGACTCTTCGGCCTCGGCCTGCTCTTCTTCGGCGGCGGACAGCCCGCCGGTGAGTTCTTCGCCGGCTTCATCACCGAGAAGTCGCTGAGCGTCGACAACCTCTTCGTCTTCGTCCTGATCATGGCGAAGTTCGCCGTGCCCTCGCAGTACCAGCAGCGGGTGCTGCTGGTCGGTGTGCTGATAGCCCTCGTGCTGCGCGCGATCTTCATCGCCGCCGGTGCCGCGATCATCGCCAGCTTCGCCTGGGTGTTCTACATCTTCGGCGCCTTCCTCATCTGGACCGCCTGGAAGCTCATCCAGGAGGCCCGGGCCGAGGAGGAGGACGAGGAGTTCGAGGAGAACAAGCTGCTCAAGGCCGCCGAGCGCAGGTTCGGTGTCGCCGACCGCTACCACGGCACCAAGCTGTGGATCCAGCAGAACGGCAAGCGGGTCATGACCCCGATGCTCGTCGTGATGCTCGCGATCGGCTCGACGGACGTCCTGTTCGCCCTGGACTCCATCCCCGCGATCTTCGGCCTGACGCAGGACCCGTACATCGTCTTCACCGCCAACGCGTTCGCGCTGATGGGTCTGCGGCAGCTGTACTTCCTCATCGGTGGCCTGCTGAAGAAGCTGGTCCACCTCAGCTACGGCCTGTCGATCATCCTCGGCTTCATCGGCGTGAAGCTCGTGCTGCACGCGCTGCACGAGTCCGGGGTGCACGTCCCGGAGATCAGCATTCCGGTCTCCCTCGGCGTGATCTGCTCGGTCCTGGTCGTCACCACGATCACCAGCCTGCGCGCTTCCAAGAAGCAGGCGGCGGCCGAGGCGGCGCAGAAGGAGAGCGAAGGCGCTCCGAAGGACAGCATCGAGGCCTGACGGCTTCGGGCGTAGGAACAACCATCACCGGGAGAGGCGCGTGGCGATTGCCGCGGACCGCTCCCGGTGATTGCGTTGTCCCGAGCGCGTTTCCCGCCCCGGGAGCGCAGTGCCCTGCGGAGGTAATCCGTGAAGTTCGTGCAGATCATCGACTTCGAGACCGAGCGGCTCGACGAAATGAACCAGCTGATGGACGACGCCAGGCAGCGCATGGCAGGCCAGGAGGGCGGCCCCACCCGGCGGATGCTCCTCCAGGACCGTGACACGCCCGGGCGCTACTTCGCGGTCATCGAGTTCGACTCGTACGAGGAAGCCATGCGCAACAGCGAGAACCCGGAGACGACCAAGATGGCCGAACAGATGGTCGCCCTGTGCACCCGGGAGGCCCGCTACCTCAACTGCGATCTGCTGGACGCGGAGGACCTCACCTGACCCGACGCAGGGCGACGGGCCCCGACCGACCGACATGCGGGGCCCGTCCGCCTTTGCGACGATCACTGCATGATCACTCGGCTGAGGTCGCTCGCCCTTCAGTGGACGTCCCTCGCGCCGGTGCTCGCGGTCGTCCTGCTGGCCTTCACATGGGGCCGGGATCTGCCGGGCGTCGTCGTCGCCGTGGTCACGCTGGTGCTCGCCGGAGCCGTCCTGGCCGCCGTCCACCATGCCGAGGTCGTCGCCCACCGGGTGGGGGAGCCCTTCGGCTCCCTGGTCCTCGCCATCGCGGTCACCGTGATCGAGGTCGCCCTCATCGTCACCCTCATGGCGGACGGCGGCTCCAAGAGCGCGACGCTCGCCCGGGACACCGTCTTCGCGGCCGTGATGATCACCTGCAACGGCATCGTCGGCCTGTGCCTGCTGGTCGCCTCCCTGCGCCACGGCACCGCGGTCTTCAACCCCGAGGGCACCGGCGCCGCGCTCGCCACCGTCGCCACCCTCGCCACGCTCAGCCTGGTCCTGCCGACGTTCACGACCACCGAGCCGGGACCGGAGTTCTCCACCCTGCAGCTCACCTTCGCCGCGATCTCCTCGCTCGTCCTGTACGGCCTGTTCGTGGCGACCCAGACCGTGCGGCACCGCGACTACTTCCTGCCCATCACCCGGCAGGGCGAGGTGATCACCATCGACGACCACGCCCACGCCCCGAGCGCCCGGACCGCCCTGATCAGCCTCGGACTGCTGGGCCTTGCGCTGGTCGGCGTGGTGGGGCTCGCCAAGGCGGTGTCGCCGACCATCGAGTCGGGCGTGGAGTCGGCCGGGCTGCCCCATGCCGTCGTCGGCGTGATCATCGCCCTGCTGGTGCTGCTGCCCGAGACGATCGCGGCGCTGCGCTCCGCCCGCCGCGACCGGGTGCAGACCAGTCTGAACCTCGCGCTCGGCTCGGCGATGGCGAGCATCGGGCTGACCATCCCCGCGGTCGCCCTGGCGACGATCTGGCTCTCCGGCCCGCTGGTCCTCGGCCTCGGCGCCACGCACATGCTGCTGCTCGCCCTCACCGTCGTCGTCGCCTCCCTGACGGTGGTGCCGGGCCGGGCCACACCCCTCCAGGGAGGGGTGCACCTGGTGATCTTCGCCGCCTACCTGGAACTCGCGATCAATCCATGACCGGCGTCCGCGCCGGTGCCCCGGCCCGCGCCGGACGGGTCTCCGGCAGCAATGCGAAGCAGCACAGGCTGAGCAGGGCGATTCCGGTCAGATACGCCCCCACGCCCCACGGCACCCGGCCTCCCTGCTGCTCGGCCAGCGCGGTCGCCGCGAGGGGCGTGAGCGCGCCGCCGAGGACCCCGCCGAGGTTGTAGCCGACGGCGGCGCCCGTGCAGCGCACCCGCGGCTCGTACAGCTCCGGCAGATAGGCGGCGATGACGGCGAACATCGTGATGAAGGCGAGCATCGCCCCCAGGAACCCGAAGAACATCAGCAGCGGCGATCCGGTGGCGAGCAGCGCCACCATCGGGAACATCCACACCGCGGCCGCCGCGCACCCGGCCAGGCACATCGGCCGGCGCCCGTACCGGTCCCCGAGCAGCGCCACCAGCGGGGTGAGCGAACCCTTGACCAGGACGGCGCCCATGATGCAGACCAGCATGACCGTACGGCTCACCCCGAGCCGTTCCGTCCCATAGGCCAGGGACCAGGTGGTCACCGCGTAGAAGATGGCGTACCCGATCGCCAGCGCGCCGGCCGTCAGCAGGACGAGCCGCCAGTGGTCGCGCACGACCTCGGCGAGCGGCACGCGCGCGTGGTCGTCGATCTCCAGGAACTGCGGGCTCTCCGCGAGCGAGGACCTCAGCCACAGCCCCGCCACGGCCAGCACCCCCGCCGCCCAGAACGGCACCCGCCAGCCCCACTGCGCGAACTGCGCCTCGGACAGCGAGGCCGCGAGCGCCAGCGTCACGCCGTTCGCGAGCAGAAAGCCGACCGCGGGACCGATCTGCGGAAAACTCGACCACAGCCCCCGCCGATCGGCGGGCGCGTGCTCCGCGGTCAGCAGGACGGCCCCGCCCCACTCCCCGCCGAGCCCGAGACCCTGCAGAAAGCGCAGGACGAGCAGCAGCACCGGAGCGGCCACCCCGATCGTGTCGTACGTCGGTACACAGCCGACCGCGACCGTCGAGGCGCCGGTCAGCAGCAAGGAGGCCACCAGGACCGGCCGCCGCCCGTGCCGGTCGCCGATGTGCCCGAAGAGCACCGAGCCGAGCGGCCGGGCCACGAACCCCACGCCGAAGGTCCCGAACGCGGCCAGGGTCCCCGCCACCGGCGAGAACGTGGGGAAGAACAGCGGCCCCAGGACCAGCGCCGCCGCTGTCCCGTAGACGAAGAAGTCGTAGAACTCGATGGCCGTCCCGGCGAGCGAGGCGGCCGCGAGGCGGAGCATGGAGGGCGCCCTTACGGTGCGTACGTCGTGCATGCCGCGTCAACTACCCACAGTGATCGTGGGTTACGGGGGCGCGTTGGCGTGACTAGTAGGTGACGGTGATGCGCCGGGCGGGGCCGTCGACCCGGACGAGTCCGCCGTAGGGGATGACCAGTTGGGGGCTGGTGTGGCCGAAGTCCACGTCGAAGACGATCGTGGTGTCGGGGGCATACATGCGCATCGCGCGCAGCACGGCCTGGCGCTGGCCGTCGGCGTAACGATCCGCCTCCTCCGGGCTGTTCGGGTGTTCGAAGGACCAGGTCTTGGCCCGGCCCATCAACAGGGCGGAGAAGCGCTGGAGGATCCCGCGCTCGCCCATGTTCCGCAGCGTGCGGAAGACCTCCTCGGCGCTCGGCATCTCCTCCGAGGTCTCCAGGAGCAGCACCCCGCCGTCGAACTGGGACAGATCGCGCGGGATCTCGCGGTCGGCCATGAGCAGCCAGCCGAGGATCTCCAGACAGCCGCCCCAACTGCGGCCCTCCACCACCCGGTCGGCGTTCACCCAGGTCCACCCCGCGCCCGGCCGGGTGGGAGGTTCGGTCTCGAAGGTCGCGGGATCCTGCCAGTCCCGGTCGACGTCGTTCCAGCGCTCGGCGGGCGTGAGTTCGTGCGCACCGGAGGTGAACAGGGCGGCCCGCAGGGAGTCGGCGGTCAGCGGATCCATGGCCACCGGACGCCCGAGCGCGGTCATCACGGTCGCGCCGTGATAGCCGACGATTCCGGTGCGGTACAGAAACGCGAGCAGGTTCGTGTTGTCGCTCATCCCGAAGAACGGCTTCGGGTTCGCCCGGATCAACTCCCGGTCCAGGAAGGGCAGCACGGTGATCTGATCGTCGCCGCCGATCGAGGCCATGATCACCTTGATCTCCGGGTCGGCGAAGGCGGCGTTGACGTCGGCGGCCCGCTCCTGCGGGGTCGCGCCCATCCTGCGGGTCGTCGGGTACTCGACCGGCACGAGGCCGTATTCCTTGCGCAGTCGCTCCAGGCCCAGGTCGAAGGGGTGTGGGAAGAGCCCCGGCAGTCCGGCGCCGGGCGAGATCACGGCAATGCGGTCGCCGGGTGACGGCTTGGGAGGGTACGAGATCGTCGTCATTCGGGGAGGGTATGGCCCCTCCCCACCTCGGCGCACCGTGATAAACCGGGTCTGAGCAGCGGTCCTCCCAGGGGCCGCGCACGTCGAACGGACCGGAGGAACCGTGCCCCGCACCCTGGCCAACGCACCGATCATGATCCTCAACGGACCCAATCTGAACCTGCTCGGCCAGCGTCAGCCCGAGATCTACGGCTCCGACACCCTCGCGGACGTCGAGGCGATGTGCGCCAAGGCGGCGGCCGCGCACGGCGGGACGGTGGACTTCCGTCAGTCCAACCACGAGGGCGAGTTGGTCGACTGGATCCACGAGGCGCGGCTGAACCACTGCGGGATCGTGATCAACCCGGGCGCCTACTCCCACACGTCCGTCGCGATCCTGGACGCCCTCAACACCTGTGACGGCCTGCCGGTGTTGGAGGTCCACATCTCCAACATCCACCAGCGCGAGTCCTTCCGCCACCACTCCTACGTCTCGCTGCGCGCCGACGGGGTCATCGCGGGGTGCGGTGTGCAGGGGTACGTCTTCGGCGTGGAGCGGGTGGCGGCGCTGGCGGGAGCGGCGCGCGCGCAGGCCTGACACTCCGGGCCGCCGGTCGAGGGCGGGGAATGAGACCGGCGGCCCGTTCCGCGCAGGAGCCGTCATCCTGTGCGGGTTGCCTCAAGTCGACCGCGCGACGGGACGTTTGGGGGAGCGCGCGCGGGGCGCGGGTGCGTGCGAAGCGTTCACACGGGGCGCGTGCACCCCGTCGTTCACCACTCCTTCGTTCACCACCCCCGCGCGTGCCACGCCGGCAGGTGCGGGCGCTCCGCGCCGAGCGAGGTGTCGTTGCCGTGGCCCGGGTAGACCCAGGTCTCGTCCGGCAGCACGGCGAACAGCTTCGTCTCGACGTCGTGGATCAGGCTGGCGAACGCCTCCGGGTCCTTGCGGGTGTTGCCCACACCGCCCGGGAACAGGCAGTCCCCGGTGAACACATGGGGGTGCCCGTGCGGGTCGTCGTAGACCAGGGCGATGGAGCCCGGCGTGTGCCCGACCAGGTGGCGCGCGGTGAGTTCCACGCGCCCCACGCGGATGACGTCCCCGTCGTCGACCGGGACGTCGGTCGGCACGGGGATGCCCTCGGCGTCGGCGCGCCCCGCGTACGTGCGCGCGCCGGTGGCCTCGACGACCCGGGCGAGCGCCTGCCAGTGATCGCCGTGCTGATGGGTGGTGACGACGGACGCGATGCCGTCGTCACCGATCATCCCGAGCAGCGTGGCCGCGTCGTTGGCCGCGTCGATCAGCAGCTGCTCGTCCGTGGCCCGGCAGCGCAGCAGATAGCAGTTGTTGTCCATCGGACCGACCGCGATCTTGGTGATCATCAGGTCCTTCAGCTCGTGCACGTCCGCCGGGCCGCCGACCGTCACCTCTCCGCTGTACGTCATGGCGGCAGCCTATAGCGGCGGCAGCGTCGGCAGCGGCCCTCCGGAGGCGGTCAGCGCCGAGCCGTCGCGCCGGCCGCACAGCCAGCCGAGCAGATCGGCCTGGCGGCCGCTGACCGTGACCGGTTCTCCCTCGCCCCCTCCGGTGGGGACACGGCGGCCGTCGTCCTGCGCGATCACCACGGCGGGCACGCCCGGGTTGCCCCGGAAGCGCGCCGCGAGAAAGTTGATCTCCCGCTGGACGAACTCCTCCGGAAGATCCTCCAGCTCGTACCCGATGCCGAGGTCCACGTGGTGCAGCTCCACCTCGACCCAGCGCCGGAACGGCACCCGGGAGGCGGAGTCGGTCACGCCGTTGCGCAGCTCCACGGTGCGCGACCAGTCCCCGGGCGCCTCCCCGGCCCGCGCGAAGCGGTTCGCGCTCTCGCGCACGTCGGCGAGCTGGACGTCGAGGCCGCGCGGGGCGTCCCGCTCGATGTCGGCGTCCCGGGCCTCGCCGGAGACGTACATGGGGCGCCCTTCGAGCACGTTCACGAGGGCGTCCGCGTTGCGGGCGAGGTGGGCGAGGACATGGCCGCGGGTCCAGCCGGGCAGCCGTGACGGCTCGGCGACCGAGGCGTTGTCCAGTTTGGCGGCTGCGGTGAGCAGCCGTTCGGTCGCGTCACGTACAGACGCCAGGTCATGAGCGTGATCAATCATGCTGCTGACCTTAGTCCCGCCACACCTTCGGGTGAAGGTGGTGAAGCGGTGCCGTAAATCGAATGCACGTGCTATATGGTCGGACGTGGCGTCGGGCATGCTGGATGGTTGGGGATTGTTACGCCTCCGGGGATCCGACCGGCGTTGTCAGTGGCTCCCCCTAGTCTGAAGAACGACGGGGGCCCCGCCCCTGTCACTTCTCTCAAGAAAGGTGCGGACCGGCGTGGCCGACCGTCTCATCGTCCGTGGCGCGCGCGAGCACAACCTCAAGAATGTCTCGCTCGACCTGCCGCGCGACTCGCTCATCGTCTTCACGGGCCTGTCGGGGTCGGGCAAGTCCTCGCTGGCCTTCGACACCATCTTCGCGGAGGGCCAGCGGCGCTACGTGGAGTCGCTGTCCTCGTACGCCCGCCAGTTCCTCGGCCAGATGGACAAGCCGGACGTGGACTTCATCGAGGGCCTCTCGCCCGCGGTCTCCATCGACCAGAAGTCGACCTCCCGCAACCCCCGGTCGACGGTCGGCACCATCACCGAGGTCTACGACTACCTGCGCCTGCTCTTCGCGCGCATCGGCAAGCCGCACTGTCCCGAGTGCGGCCGCCCGATCTCGCGCCAGTCGCCCCAGGCCATCGTCGACAAGGTGCTGGAGCTGCCCGAGGGCAGCCGCTTCCAGGTGCTGTCGCCGCTGGTGCGCGAGCGCAAGGGCGAGTTCGTCGACCTCTTCGCCGACCTCCAGACCAAGGGCTACTCCCGCGCGCGGGTGGACGGCGAGACCGTCCAGCTCTCCAACCCGCCCACGCTCAAGAAGCAGGAGAAGCACACCATCGAGGTGGTCATCGACCGCCTCACCGTGAAGGACTCCGCCAAGCGCCGCCTGACCGACTCCGTCGAGACCGCCCTCGGCCTGTCCGGCGGCATGGTCGTACTGGACTTCGTCGACCTCCCCGAGGACGACCCCGAGCGCGAGCGCATGTACTCGGAGCACCTGTACTGCCCGTACGACGACCTCTCCTTCGAGGAGCTGGAGCCGCGCTCCTTCTCCTTCAACTCGCCCTTCGGCGCCTGCCCCGAGTGCACGGGTATCGGCACGCGCATGGAGGTGGACCCCGAGCTGATCGTCCCGGACGAGGACAAGAGCCTCGACGAGGGCGCCATCCACCCCTGGTCGCACGGCCACACCAAGGACTACTTCGGCCGGCTCATCGGCGCCCTCGCGGACGCGCTGGGCTTCCGGACCGACATCCCCTTCGCGGGCCTGCCGCAGCGCGCCAAGAAGGCCCTGCTGTACGGCCACAAGACGCAGATCGAGGTCCGCTACCGCAACCGGTACGGCCGCGAGCGGGTGTACACCACGCCGTTCGAGGGCGCCGTGCCCTTCGTCAAGCGCCGGCACAGCGAGGCCGAGTCCGACGCCAGCCGTGAGCGCTTCGAGGGCTACATGCGCGAGGTGCCCTGTCCCACCTGTGAGGGCACGCGCCTGAAGCCGATCGTCCTCGCGGTCACGATCATGGAGAAGTCGATCGCCGAGGTCTCCGCGATGTCGATCAGCGACTGCGCGGACTTCCTGGGCGAGCTGAGGCTGAGCGCCCGCGACAAGAAGATCGCCGAGCGCGTGCTGAAGGAGGTCAACGAACGACTGCGGTTCCTGGTCGACGTCGGCCTGGACTACCTCTCGCTCAACCGCGCGGCCGGCACCCTCTCCGGCGGCGAGGCCCAGCGCATCCGCCTCGCCACCCAGATCGGCTCCGGCCTCGTGGGCGTGCTGTACGTCCTCGACGAGCCGTCCATCGGCCTGCACCAGCGGGACAACCACCGGCTGATCGAGACCCTGGTCCGGCTGCGCGACATGGGCAACACGCTCATCGTCGTCGAGCACGACGAGGACACCATCAAGGTCGCCGACTGGATCGTCGACATCGGCCCCGGCGCCGGTGAGCACGGCGGCAAGGTCGTGCACAGTGGTTCCCTGAAGGAGCTGCTCGCCAACGCCGAGTCGCAGACCGGGCAGTACCTCTCCGGCAAGAAGTCCATCCCGCTGCCCGACATCCGGCGCCCGCAGGACCCGACCCGGCAGCTCACGGTGCACGGCGCCCGGGAGAACAACCTCCAGGACATCGACGTCTCGTTCCCGCTCGGCCTGTTCACGGCGGTCACCGGCGTCTCCGGCTCCGGCAAGTCGACGCTGGTCAACGACATCCTGTACACGCACCTGGCCCGCGAGCTGAACGGCGCCCGGAGCGTCCCGGGGCGGCACACGCGCGTGGACGGCGACGACCTCGTCGACAAGGTCGTCCACGTCGACCAGTCGCCCATCGGCCGCACCCCGCGGTCCAACCCGGCGACGTACACCGGCGTCTTCGACCACATCCGCAAGCTGTTCGCGGAGACCACCGAGGCGAAGGTCCGCGGCTATCTGCCCGGCCGCTTCTCCTTCAACGTCAAGGGCGGCCGCTGCGAGAACTGCGCGGGCGACGGCACGATCAAGATCGAGATGAACTTCCTCCCGGACGTCTACGTCCCGTGCGAGGTGTGCCACGGCGCCCGGTACAACCGGGAGACCCTGGAGGTCCACTACAAGGGCAAGTCCATCGCCGAGGTCCTGAACATGCCGATCGAGGAAGCGATGGACTTCTTCGAGGCCGTCCCGGCGATCAACCGCCACCTGAGGACGCTGAACGACGTCGGCCTCGGCTACGTCCGGCTCGGCCAGTCCGCCACCACCCTGTCCGGCGGTGAGGCCCAGCGCGTGAAGCTCGCCAGCGAGCTGCAGAAGCGCTCCACCGGACGCACGGTCTACGTCCTGGACGAGCCGACCACCGGTCTGCACTTCGAGGACATCAGCAAGCTGCTGAAGGTCCTGGCGGGCCTGGTCGACAAGGGCAACACGGTCATCGTCATCGAGCACAACCTCGACGTGATCAAGACCGCCGACTGGGTCGTCGACATGGGCCCCGAGGGCGGCGCGGGCGGCGGCCTGGTCGTCGCCGAGGGCACCCCCGAGGAGGTCGCCGCGGTCCCGGCCAGCCACACCGGCAAGTTCCTGCGGGAGATCCTCGGCGACCGGATCAGCGACGCGGCCTCCGTGCGCGCCCCGCGCAAGGCGGCGGCGAAGAAGGCGGTCGCGGCCAAGTCGACGGCGAAGAAGACCGTCGCGGCCAAGGCCACGGCGAAGAAGACCGCCACCGCGCGGACGACGAAGGCCGCCAACAACACCGCCACCAAGAAGGCCGCCGGAGCCACCAAGAAGGCGGCCCCGGCGAAGAAGACGACCCGGGCCCGCAAGGCCTGAGCCCGTCCTGCCCTACGACGAGCGCCCCCGCGGAGACCTTCCGCGGGGGCGCTCGGCACGCACGGGCCCTCGGGCCGCACGGATCCGCCGAATCCGTCAGGACTCACGTGTCGCGGGCTCCATGAACTCCATGTCCAGCTGGATCTTCACCACGTCGCTGAGCAGTCCGCTGCCGAAGTCGAGCCCGAAATCGCTGCGCCGGATCTCGCCCGTCGCCTCGAACCCGGCGTGCCGCCTGCCGTTGAAGTCGCCGAGCCCGCCGAACTCCACGGCCAGCGTCACCGGACGGGTCACGTCCCCGATGGTCAGCTCGCCCTCCATCGACCAGTCGTCGCCGGCCCCGGACACCCGGGTCGAGCGGAACGTCATCGTCGGCCGTTTCTCCACGTCCAGCAGATCGGCGGCGCGGGTGTGCGCGTCCCGATCGGGATTCCCGGTGTCGATGGAGGCCAGCGCGATCTCGGCGCTCACCCGGATCTCGTCGGCCCGCTCACCGACGTACAACTCGGCGCTCACCTCGCGGAAGCGGCCGCGCACCTTGGCGATGCCGAGGTGGCGGATGGTGAAGTTGACGGCCGAGTGCAGCGGGTCGAAGGGCCACTCGCCGGGGGCGAGCGGCAGGGTCACGGCGGTGGTCGAGGCGTTGTCCTGAGTCATGCCTCCACCCTGCGGCGGCCGACGGACGGGAGGGAGGCCGTGTCGAGGGTGGTAGCACGAGGGCCACGATCCGACGGGCGTTCGCGCGGTACGTTGCGAGGGTGAGCGAGAACGAGCTGGGAGCCTTCCTGCGCAGCCGCCGCGAGGCCGTGGAGCCCGCCGAGGCCGGACTGCCCACCGGACCGCGCCGCCGCACCCCCGGTCTGCGCCGCGCCGAGCTGGCCACCCTCGCGGGCGTCAGCGTCGAGTACGTCACGCGCCTCGAACAGGGCCGCGACCGCAACCCTTCGTCCCAAGTCCTCGGCGCCCTGAGCGACGCCCTCCGGCTCACCGTGCCGGACCGCGTCCTGCTGCGCCGCCTCGCCAAGGAGGCCGCCGGCGGCAGGGCGTCGTGCATGCAGGCCGTGCCGCCCACCCGGACGGTCCGGGCCGGACCGCGCGCCATGCTCGACCGCCTGGAACCCACCCCCGCCGTCCTGCTCAACTGGATCGGCGACATCCTCGCCTGGACGATGGGCTACGACCGGCTCGCCCGCCCGCTCGGCCTGCTCGACGAGGAACGGCCCAACCTGCTCCGCTACGTCTTCACCGATGAGCGCGCCCGCACCGCGTTCCCCGGCTGGGACCGCCTCGCCGACGAACAGGTCGCCCACCTCAGGCACGAGGCCGTGCCGCAGGACCCGTACGTGGCCGCGCTCGCCGACGAGCTGACGATCACCGCGGGCGCCGCCTTCAGCGACCGGCTCTCCGCCCTCCCCGCGGCGCCGCGGCATGCCGGAGCCGATGTCGTCGTCCACCCCGAGGCGGGCACGCTGCGGCTGACCCACGAGACGCTCGCGCTCCCCGACGACGGCCAGCGCATGGTCGTCCATCTGCCCGCCGACGAGGCCACCGCCACCGCCCTCGACCGCCTCAACGGCCGTACACCGGGAGCCCTGCGCGCGGTCAGCGGGTGAGCGGTACGTCGGCCAGCTCGGCGGCGTACGGCGGTTCCGCGCCCGCGCGCGAGCAGGTGATCGCGGCCGCTCGGGCCGCGAACCCGAGCAGGGCCGTCCAGTCCTCCTCGCCGAGCCGGGCGAGCGCCCGCGGGGACAGCGCGTCCCGGACCGACAACCCGTGCAGCAAGGCCGCGTTCACGGTGTCCCCGGCGCCGATCGTGTCCACGACGTCGACCTTCTCGCCGGGTACGGAGTGCTCGGCGCCGTCGCGGGTGAGGACCGTGAGGCCGTCGCCGCCATGGGTGACCACCACGGCGCCGGGCCCCTCGGCCAGCCACGCGCGCGGGGTGCCGCCGAGCCACTCGGCGTCCTCCGCGGACAGCTTGAGCAGCGACACCGACGGCAGCCAGGAGCGGAACCGGGCCCGGTAGGCGTCGGGGTCGGCGATGAGGCCGGGGCGGATGTTCGGGTCGAGGGCCGTGAACACGCCCTGCGCGGCCGCGCCGCGCATCAGCTCCTCGTAGGCGGTCGCACCCGGCTCCAGGACGAGCGAACAGGTTCCGAAGGACACCGCGCGCGTGCCGTCCGGCAGGGCCGCGGGCGCCGTGAACAGGCGGTCGGCGGTGCCGTCGACGTAGAAGGAGTACGCGGCCGAGCCGCCCTCGTCGACGGTGGCGACCGCGAGGGTGGTCGGCTCGCTCCCGCGTCGCACGCCGGAGACGTCCACCCCGTCCCGCCGCAGCCCGTCCAGCAGGGCCTCGCCGAAGGCGTCCGAGGAGAGGCGGGAGCAGAACGCGGTGGGGGAGCCGAGGCGGCCCAGCGCCACGGCCGTGTTGAAGGGGCCGCCGCCGAGCGCGGGGCGCAGGCTCGCGAGGGCGCCCGTGCCCTGCGGCACGAGGTCGATCAGGGCCTCACCGGCGACGACGATCACGAGACGGTTCCTTTCGCTGGGGCGGGGAGCGGTTCGGGGCAGCCGCAGGAGGTGCGGTGCACGAAGGCGCAGTCCAGGCGCACGGTCCGGGCGGGCCGGTCCGGGTCGGCGAGCCGGTCCAGGAGCACGCGGACGGCCTGGGCGCCGATCTCCTTGCTGGGCTGGGCGATGGCGGTGAGCCTCGGCGCGAACAGGTCGGCCCAGGCGAAGTCGTCGAAGCAGCACAGGGCGATGTCGTCGGGCACGGACAGGCCGTGGGCGCGCAAGGAGCGCAGGGCGCCGATGGTCATCGCGTTGTTGGCGGTCACCAGGGCCGTGGGCGGCGCGGCGAGGGAGAGCAGCCGCGCGGTGGCGTGTTCGGCGCCGGCCGACTCGGAGTCGCCGTGCGCGACCAGGCGTTCGTCGTGCGGGAGACCGGCGTGCGCGAGCCCGTGCCGGTAGCCGGTGATCCGCTCGCTGGTGGTGCTGAGCCCGGGCCGCCCGGCGACCAGGCCGATCCGCCGGTGGCCGAGCTCCGCGAGATGGGTGACCAGCCGGGCCGTCGGCTCGGCGCTCGCCGCGCACACCTGGTCGAAGTGCGGCGCGGCCGCCTCGTCCACCAGCCGGTCCAGGAACACCGTCGGCACGGCGTGCCGGCGCAGGTAGGCGAGGAGGCCGGCCGGGTTCGCCGAGGGCGCCACGATCATGCCGTCCACGCGCCGCTCGTGCAACAGCTGGACGACCTTGCGCTCGTGCTCGGGGTCGTCGTGCGGATCGGCGATGAGCAGGCTGTAGCCGTGCTCCAGGGCGCCGGCCTCGACGCCCTGGAGGATCTCCGTGAAGTAGGGATTGCTGATCGCGGACACCGCGAGGCCGATGGACCGGGTGCGCGCGGTCACCAGGGAGCGGGCCAGCGAGTTCGGGGTGTAGCCGAGCCGGTCGATGGCGTCCAGGACGGCCTGCCGCGTGTGGGGAAGCACCGGGCGGGTGTCGTTGAGGACGTGCGAGACGGTCGCCACGGAGACGCCCGCGTCCCGGGCCACGTCGGCCATGGTCGGCATCGCGGCTCCCCCTCCTCGGGCGTGTCCCCGGTGTGTCCGCGGGCTGTTCTTCTGGTGCTTCTGGCCCGGAAGGTATCCCATTCGACGGCTGACGTAAACGCTTGCGCAAGCGTTTACGTCAGCCTGCCCTCACACCGCTGCCACCCCACCCGGCCGGTATCGTCGCCGTGCTCGACCCTGCCCGCCGCCTCTGACCAGTGGAGACCCGCATGTCCGGCCGCCCGACCCCGTCCCGCCGTACCGTCCTGCGCGGAGCGGCCCTCACCCCCGTGGCCGGGCTCGGCCTCGCCGCGTGCTCACCGGGCGGGGGGACGACGGACGACGAGCCGAGCGCGCCCGTCGACCTCGGTGCGGAGAGCGAGGTCGCCAAGGGAAGCGCGAAGCTGTACCGCGATCACAACGTGGTCGTCAGCCGGGACGCGGACGGCGCGTTGAAGGCGTACAGCACGATCTGCACGCACGCGTTGTGCCCCATCAACAAGCTGGAGGGGACGAAGCTCAGCTGTCCCTGTCACGGCAGCGAGTTCGACGCGACGAGCGGTGAGGTGCTGCGGGCGCCGGCGACCGCGCCGCTGAAGGAGCTGCCGGTGGAGGCCAAGAACGGCCGGATCGTGGCGGGGCCGGCGGCCACCGCCTGACCGTTCGCCCGGCCGGCCGGGCTCACTCCCAGTCCCACCCGATCCCCAGGATCCCCGCGCGAAGCCGCGGCTCCACGAGGTGGACCGAGCGGTGCTGTGGGCTGACGGGCAGTTCCTGACGGGCGCTGCGCGGGGCCGCCGCCGAGTGCTGGGCGAACCGGTGGCAGCGCACCGGCAGCCGGTGCTCCGCGAAGTGGACCTGGAGGGCGTACTGGCCGCCCGGCAGGCCGAACCCGCGCGCGTACTCCCGGGACACACCGGCGGTGCCGTCCTCGACGCCGTACCGGAAGAGGAAGGTGTCGCCGGAGCGCAGGCGGGTGTCGAAGAGCAGCTCGGCGACGAGGACGCCGGTGTCGTGGTGCAGCCGTACGCGCCCGGTGCGGCAGTTCTCCAGAGCCTGGACCCGCATGAACTCGGGCGTGCAGCCCGGGTCGCCGTGGTAGACGGCCACGAAGCGGTCGACGCCGTCCCGGTGGGCGCGCACGATGTGGTGCGACTCGCGCCCGGCCAGTTCGCCCCGGCCGCCGATCCGTACCCGCTCGTGCAGCCCCAGGGTGTGCAGGCCGCCGTCGACCGGGGCCTCCAGCTCGGCGAGCAGCTCTTCCAGGACGCCGTCGGCCTCGACGAGGGCACGGTAGGAGCGGCCCGCGGGCCGCCGCTGCGCCGACTGTTCGTCGCCGTCGGCGAGCAGCCGGATCAGCGACTCGTCCGGCAGCTGGAGGATCTCCTCCAGCGCGCGTACCGCGCGCAGCGACTCGGGCCGCTGCGGCCTGCGGGCGCCCTGCTGCCAGTAACTCAGGCTCGTGACGCCGACTTTGACGCCGTATCGCGACAGGTGGTGCTGCACGCGCTGGAGGGGCAGCCCGCGCGCGGCGATGGCGGCGCGCAGGGCGACGTGGAAGGGACCGCCGCTGAGCAGCGCGTCCAGGTCCCGGCCCGGCCGCGGGTCCCCGCCGTCCCGGTCCGCGTACGGCTCCGGCTCCTGTGCGTACCGGTCAGGCTCCTGCGCGTACGGTTTCGGCTCCTGCGCGTACGGCTCCGGCTCCGCGGTGGCGACGGCGACATCCGCGTGCTGAGGGGCGTGCGGCATGCAGGGGCCTTTCTGTGAGGCGTTCACGGCTGGTCGGACCGTTCGCGCGGGCGGCGGGAGGGCCGGGCCCGGGTTCCTCCGCATTGAAGCGTGTTGACCAAGCCCCGACAACACCTGGAACCCAACAGCCGCACATACGTTCCCCGCCCTGGATCCACTCACGTGTTACCGGGGGTAGCGCCCCGGTCCGCCGCCGTTGTCCACGGGCGCGCCGCGCTGTCACCCCTCGCCAGTAGGGTGTGAAACATGGCCGACCCCTCCAGCTACCGCCCCTCTCCGGGGCAGATCCCGGACTCCCCGGGGGTGTACAGGTTCCGCGACGAGCACCGCCGGGTGATCTACGTCGGAAAGGCGAAGAGCCTGCGCCAGCGCCTGGCGAACTACTTCCAGGACCTGGCGGGCCTGCACCCCCGCACCCGCACCATGGTCACCACGGCGGCGTCCGTGGAGTGGACGGTGGTGTCCACGGAGGTCGAGGCGCTCCAGCTGGAGTACTCCTGGATCAAGGAGTACGACCCCCGGTTCAACGTCAAGTACCGCGACGACAAGAGCTACCCGTACCTCGCGGTGACCATGAACGAAGAGTTCCCGCGCGTCCAGGTGATGCGCGGTCACAAGAAGAAGGGCGTGCGCTACTTCGGGCCGTACGCCCACGCGTGGGCGATCCGCGACACCGTCGACCTCCTGCTGCGCGTCTTCCCGGTCCGCACCTGCTCGGCCGGCGTGTTCAAGAACGCCGCCCGCACCGACCGTCCCTGTCTGCTCGGCTACATCGGCAAGTGCTCCGCGCCCTGTGTGGGCCGCGTCACGCCCGAGGAGCACCGCGAACTCGCCGAGGAGTTCAGCGACTTCATGGCCGGCCGCACCGGCACCTATCTGCGCCGCCTGGAGAAGCAGATGATGGCGGCGGCCGACGAGATGGAGTACGAGCGTGCCGCGCGGCTGCGCGACGACATCGGGGCCCTGAAGAAGGCCATGGAGAAGAACGCGGTCGTGCTCGCCGACGCGACCGACGCCGACCTGATCGCGGTCGCCGAGGACGAGCTGGAGGCGGCCGTCCAGATCTTCCACGTGCGCGGCGGGCGGGTGCGCGGCCAGCGCGGCTGGGTCACCGACAAGGTCGAGGAGATCACCACCGGCGCCCTCGTCGAGCACGCCCTGCAGCAGCTCTACGGCGAGGAGAGCGGGGACTCCGTCCCCAAGGAGGTCCTGGTCCCGGCCCTGCCGGACCCGGTCGAGCCGGTCCAGGAGTGGCTCACCGGGCGCCGCGGCTCGAACGTGTCGCTGCGCATCCCGCAGCGCGGGGACAAGAAGGCGCTGATGGAGACCGTCCAGCGCAACGCCCTGCAGGCCCTCGGCCTGCACAAGACCAAGCGCGCCTCCGACCTGACCACCCGTTCGCGGGCCCTGGAGGAGATCGCCGAGGCCCTCGACCTGGACAGCGCGCCGCTGCGGATCGAGTGCTACGACATCTCCCACCTCCAGGGCGACGACGTCGTGGCCTCCATGGTCGTCTTCGAGGACGGCCTCCAGCGCAAGGGCGAGTACCGCCGTTTCCAGATCAAGGGCTTCGCGGGGCAGGACGACGTCCGGTCCATGCACGAGGTGATCTCCCGCCGCTTCAAGCGGTACATCGCCGAGAAGGAGAAGACCGGCGAGTGGGTGGACGAGGATCCGCGGGAGGCCACCGGGCCCGGCCTCGGCGCCGCCACCGCGACCGGCCTCGACGGCCCCGCTGAGACCCCCCTCGACGGCGCCGCCGGGACCGGCGCCGACGGTGCCTCCGGCAACGGCCTCAAGGACGACGACGGCCGGCCCCGGAAGTTCGCCTACCCGCCCCAGCTCGTCGTCGTCGACGGCGGGCGGCCCCAGGTCGCCGCCGCGAAGAAGGCCCTGGACGAGCTGGGCATCGACGACATCGCCGTGTGCGGGCTCGCCAAGCGCCTGGAGGAGGTCTGGGTGCCCGGCGAGGACGACCCGGTCGTCCTGCCCCGCTCCAGCGAGGGCCTGTATCTGCTCCAGAGGGTCCGCGACGAGGCCCACCGCTTCGCCATCACCTACCAGCGCGCCAAGCGCGCCAAGCGCTTCCGGTCGAGCCCCCTGGACGACGTGCCGGGCCTCGGCGACACCCGCAAGCAGGCGTTGATCAAGCACTTCGGTTCGGTGAAGAAGCTTCGATCGGCGACAATCGACCAGATCTGTGAGGTTCCCGGCATAGGCCGTAAAACGGCCGAGACCATTGCCGCGGCCTTCGCCCGGGCGGCCCCGGCCGCGCCCGCCGTGAACACGGCGACGGGAGAGATCATGGAAGACATGGAGGACGGGGCGCCCGGGACGACGGCGGGCACCCCGGGGGAGCCCGTGACCGCGGGTACCCCGGACGAACGACGGGGGCAGGAGACATGACCGAGCAGGAAAAGCAGCCCACAGCCGAGCGAGATCAGGCCCACCAGGACATGGGCGATGATCAGAGCCGACAGCAACCGCCCGAGGAACACGGAGCACAGGTGAGTACGGCCGGCGAGCCGAACGGGGCCCCCGAGGCCACCATCCCCGAACTGGTGATCATCTCCGGCATGTCCGGAGCCGGGCGCTCGACGGCCGCGAAGTGTCTGGAGGACCTCGGCTGGTTCGTCGTCGACAACCTGCCGCCCGCGCTGATCCCCACCATGGTGGAGCTCGGCGCCCGTTCCCAGGGCAACGTGGCCCGGATCGCGGTCGTCGTGGACGTCCGCGGCCGCCGTTTCTTCGACAACCTGCGCGAGTCGCTCGCCGACCTCGACACCCGGGGCGTGACCCGGCGCATCGTCTTCCTGGAGTCCTCCGACGAGGCCCTGGTGCGCCGGTTCGAGTCGGTGCGCCGGCCGCACCCCCTCCAGGGCGACGGCCGTATCGTCGACGGCATCGCCGCCGAGCGGGAGCTGCTGCGCGAGCTGCGCGGCGACGCCGACCTGGTGATCGACACCTCCAGCCTCAACGTGCACGAGCTGCGCGCCAAGATGGACGCCCAGTTCGCGGGCGAGGAGGAGCCCGAGCTGCGGGCCACCGTGATGTCCTTCGGCTTCAAGTACGGCCTCCCCGTCGACGCCGACCTGGTCGTCGACATGCGCTTCCTGCCCAACCCGCACTGGGTTCCGGAGCTGCGCCCCTACACCGGCCTGAACGAGGAGGTGGCGGCGTACGTCTTCAACCAGCCCGGCGCCAAGGAGTTCCTCGACCGGTACACCGAGCTGCTGCAACTGATTGCCGCGGGCTACCGTCGTGAGGGCAAGCGCTATGTGACCATCGCGGTCGGCTGCACCGGCGGCAAGCACCGCTCGGTGGCCACCTCGGAGAAGCTCGCCGCACGGCTCGCCGCGCAGGGTGTGGAGACGGTGGTCGTACACCGGGACATGGGACGCGAATGACAGGACGTACACCGCGGCTGATCAGGGTCGGCCGGGTCGTGCCGGAAAGCCGGATCGGCCGCCCGGTCGAGGCACGCGGCGGCCGGCCGCGCCGCAGGGGCACCCAGCCCAAGGTCGTCGCGCTCGGCGGCGGCATGGGTCTGTCCGCCTCGCTCGCCGCGCTGCGCCGGATCACCGGTGATCTCACCGCCGTCGTGACGGTGGCCGACGACGGCGGCTCCAGCGGGCGCCTGCGCGACGAGCTGGGCGTCCTGCCGCCCGGCGATCTGCGCAAGGCGCTGGCGGCGCTGTGCGGCGACGACGACTGGGGCCAGACCTGGTCCCGGGTGATCCAGCACCGCTTCACCTCCCAGGGCGACCTGCACGACCACGCGGTCGGCAACCTGCTGATCGTCGCCCTGTGGGAACAGCTCGGCGACCATGTGCAGGCCCTGGACCTGGTCGGCAAGCTGCTCGGCGCGCACGGGCGCGTGCTGCCCATGTCCGCCGTACCCCTGGAGCTGCAGGCGCTGGTCAAGGGGCACGATCCGGAGCGGCCCGAGGAGGTCGACACCGTGCGCGGGCAGGCCACCGTGGCGCTCACCCCCGGCGAGGTGCAGTCCGTGCACCTCGTGCCGCACGACCCGCCCGCCGTGCCGGAGGCGGTCGCCGCGGTCATGGACGCCGACTGGGTGGTGCTGGGCCCGGGCTCCTGGTTCTCCTCGGTCATTCCGCACCTGCTCGTGCCCGAGCTGCTGGACGCGCTGACCGAGACGAAGGCGCGCCGGGTACTCTCGCTGAACCTCGCGCCGCAGCCCGGAGAAACCGAAGGCTTCTCCCCGCAGCGTCATTTGGAGGTTTTGGGACGACACGCCCCTAAACTCGCCCTGGACGTGGTGCTGGCCGACGAGGCTGCCGTGCCCGACCGCGAGGTGCTCACCGAGGCCGCCAAACGGCTCGGGGCCGCGGTCGAGCTGGCTCCGGTCGCCGCGCGGGACGGATCTCCGCGGCACGACCCGGAGCTGCTGGCCGCCGCGTACGACCGTATTTTTCGGATGCATGGAAGGATCGGCCCATGGCGATGACGGCAGCGGTGAAGGACGAGATCTCCCGGCTCCCCGTCACCCGGACCTGCTGCAGGAAGGCGGAGGTCTCCGCCATTCTGCGGTTCGCCGGCGGCCTCCACCTGGTCAGCGGGCGCATCGTGATCGAGGCGGAGCTGGACACCGCGATGGCGGCCCGCCGGCTCAAGCGGGACATCCTGGAGATCTTCGGCCACAGCTCCGAGCTGATCGTGATGGCGCCGGGCGGGCTGCGCCGCGGCTCGCGCTACGTCGTCCGGGTCGTCGCCGGCGGTGACCAGCTGGCCCGGCAGACCGGCCTGGTGGACGGGCGGGGCCGGCCGATCCGCGGCCTGCCCCCACAGGTCGTCTCCGGCGCCACCTGTGACGCCGAGGCCGCCTGGCGCGGTGCCTTCCTGGCGCACGGCTCGCTCACCGAGCCCGGCCGGTCCTCCTCCCTGGAGGTGACCTGCCCGGGCCCCGAGGCCGCGCTCGCGCTCGTCGGCGCCGCCCGCCGGCTCTCCATCGCCGCCAAGGCCCGTGAGGTGCGCGGAGTGGACCGCGTGGTGGTCCGCGACGGTGACGCGATCGGCGCGCTGCTCACCCGTCTCGGTGCCCATGAGTCCGTGCTGGCCTGGGAGGAGCGGCGGATGCGCCGCGAGGTCCGCGCCACGGCCAACCGGCTCGCCAACTTCGACGACGCCAACCTCCGCCGCTCCGCGCGCGCGGCCGTCGCCGCCGGTGCCCGCGTCCAGCGCGCCCTGGAGATCCTCGGCGAGGAGGTCCCCGAGCACCTCGCCGCCGCCGGACGGCTGCGCATGGAGCACAAGCAGGCCTCCCTGGAGGAGCTGGGCGCGCTCGCCGACCCGCCGCTGACCAAGGACGCCGTCGCCGGCCGTATCCGCCGACTGCTGGCCATGGCCGACAAGCGCGCCCAGGACCTCGGCATCCCGGGCACCGAGTCCAGCCTCACCGAGGAGATGGCCGACAACCTGGTCGGCTGACGCCGACTCAGAACGCCGGTGACCGCGTCCACTTGGGCGACGGTCGCCGGCGTTTTCGTGTCCTCGAGGCACCCTTGACTCGATCATGAAGTGTCATGAGCCTGGCATCTGTTCGCTGACGTGGCGAACCCACGCTAGGGGGGTTCATGAGACACAGAGCGAGATCGATCCTCGCTGTCGGCGCGCTCCTGATCGGCGGAGCGAGCATCGCACCCATCGCCCAGGCACAGAACGGCAGTTCCGAGACGGACTCCGACGAGGTCAAGGTCTTCCGGGCCGAAGTGACCAAGAAGCAGATTCCCCTGCTGCTGGCCGCCGGCCAGGACGGCCACGAACTCAGTGAGCAGGCGCCCGAGAAGGGCACCGCCACGATCGAGGTCTACCTCACCGACAAGCAGGCGGACAAGCTGGAGAAGCAGGGCGTCGAGCTCACCGAGCACACCCTGTCGGCCAAGGCCGAACAGCGGGTCGAGGCGGCCGCGGACGGCGTCTACCGGCCGTACAGCGGCAGCGGTGGCCTGAAGGAGGAGATCCTGCGGACCGGCCAGGAGAACCCCGGCCTCACCAAGGTCGTCTCCATCGGCAAGACCGTGAACGGCCAGGACATCCTGGCGCTGAAGCTCACCAAGAACGCCGACAAGTCCAAGGACGGCACCAAGCCCTCCGTGCTGTACATGTCCAACCAGCACGCGCGTGAGTGGATCACCCCGGAGATGACCCGCCGGCTGATGCACCACTACCTGGACAACTACCGGACGGACCGGCGGATCAAGAAGATCGTCGACACCACCGAGCTGTGGTTCGTGATCTCGGCCAACCCCGACGGCTACGACTACAGCTTCCAGGGCACCGACGAGCGGCTGTGGCGCAAGAACCTGAAGGACGTCAACGGCGACGGTGTCATCAGCACCGGCGACGGCGTCGACCTCAACCGCAACTTCTCCTACAAGTGGGGCTACGACGACGAGGGTTCGTCCCCCAACCCCACCAGCCAGACCTACCGCGGTGACGCCCCCGGCTCGGAGCCGGAGACCAAGGCGATCGACGCCTTCCAGAAGCGCATCGGCTTCGACCTCGGCATCAACTACCACTCCGCCGCCGAACTCCTCCTCTACGGCGTCGGCTGGCAGGTGGCCACCGACACCCCGGACGACGTCATGTACGAGGCGCTCGCCGGCACCCCGGACAACTCCGCGATCCCGGGCTACCACCCGCAGGTCTCCTCGGAGCTGTACACCACCAACGGCGAGGCGGACGGCCACGCCTCCAACGTCAACGGCCTGGCGATGTTCACTCCCGAGATGTCGACCTGCCAGACCGCCTCGAACGTCGACCCGAACGACGCCTGGCTCCCCGGCGACTGCCAGTCGATCTTCAACTTCCCGGACGACGAGAAGCTGATCCAGCAGGAGTTCGTCAAGAACGTCCCCTTCGCGCTCTCCGTCGCCGAGTCCGCCGCCCGTCCGGACCAGCCGAAGTCCGCGGTCGGCCTGAAGGCGGCCGACTTCACGCCGGCGCCCTTCACCACCTCGTACTCCCGCGGCGCCGACCAGGAGGTCTCCGTCGTCGCCCGCAAGGCCGTACGCGACAAGGAGCTCAAGTACCGCGTCAACGGCGGCCGTACGCACGACATGGCGCTACGCCCCTGGAAGGGCGGCGAGACCTACGGCGGTGAGGACAACCTCTACTTCGACGAGTACCGCGCCAAGGTCGCCGACGGCGATGTCGGTGACCAGGTCGAGGTGTGGTTCACCGGCGAGACCAGGAGCGGAAAGGCCGTCTCCAGCGAGCACTTCACCTACACCGTGGCCGAACGCCCGCGCGCGGACGTCCTCGTCGTCGCCGAGGAGGGCGCGGCGGCGACCCAGGCGCAGACCTACGTCGACGCGCTCAAGGCCAACGGGCATCGCGCGGCCGTCTGGGACGTCGCCACGCAGGGCGCGCCCCACGCGCTCGGTGTGCTGGGCCACTTCGACACCGTCGTCCACTACACGGGCGCCGGCGTTCCCGGCAACGCCACCCAGCTCCAGCTGCGCGCCTACCTCAACGAGGGCGGCCGGCTGATCGAGGCGGGCGAGCAGGCGGGCGGCAGCGTCGACCTGGGCGGCGGCACCCTCTCCAACGACTTCAGCCAGTACTACCTCGGCGCCTACACCCGTACGTCACTACCCGGGGCGACCGCCTTCGAGGGCGCCGGCGATCTCGCGGGCGCCAAGGGCGCGCTGGCCGGGGCGCCGGGCAACCCGCTGAACGCGGCCGGGTCCTACAGCGTGACCTCCGAGACGCTGCCCGCGGACAAGTTCCCGCAGTTCGCCGGCGCCGGAGCGGGCCGCTACCCGGGCACCGTCAACCCGTACGGGCCGTACGAGGGCGGCTACATGGCGGCCGTGACACACAGCGACTACGCCTGGAACCGCCTGACCCGCACCATCGACCTCACCTCGGTGACCGCCGCGCAGGCGCCCACGCTGCGCACCCGGATGCTGTGGAGCACCGAGCCGGGCTACGACCACGCGGTGCTGGAGGCCCGGACGGCGGGCGGTGACGACTGGACCACGCTGCCCGAGAAGGGCGGCGCGACCAGCACCGCGGTGCCCGAGGAGTGCTCGGCCGGGTACTTCGTCGCGGCCCACCCCGCGCTGAAGCGGTATCTGACGCTAGACGGCGGTGCCTGCACCGCGACCGGCACCAGCGGGGCCTGGAACAGCTTCACCGGGGCGTCGGCCGGCTGGCAGGAGGTCTCGTTCGACCTGTCCGCCTACGCGGGCCGGACCGTCGAGGTCTCGCTCGGCTACATCACCGACCCCGGCTCCGGCGGCCGCGGCGTCCTGGTCGACAACGCCTCCGTCGTGATCGGCGGCAGCGCGGCGGAGACCGAGGGCTTCGAGGCGTCGCTCGGCGCCTGGACCACCCCCGGCCCGCCCGCGGGCAGCCCCGCCGTGGTCAAGGACTGGTCGCGCACGGGTCAGCTCTTCCAGACCTACGGCGCGATCACCACCGACGACACCGTGCTGCTGGGCTTCGGCCTGGAGCACGTCGTCGCCCCGGCCGACCGTGCGGCCATCGTCGGCAAGGCCCTGACCTCTCTCGACTCCGACTGAGACGCCGGAGGACTCCGGGTGATCGAAGGATGACAGGGAGATAGGACAAAGGGGCGGTCCGTACCCCTACTGACGGGTACGGACCGCCTGCCCGTGTATGGGGCATCTCGATGTCACCGCGGGGGCCTCAGGGAGGTAGGGTCGTAGGCGGTCGGGGACATCCCAAATACAGCTCGCCGGCACCGCATGGCCGGCGTACCAACGAGGAGATCGGTTCGTGACGATCCGCGTAGGCATCAACGGCTTCGGTCGTATCGGTCGCAACTACTTCCGCGCGCTGCTGGAGCAGGGTGCTGACATCGAGATCGTGGCTGTCAACGACCTGGGTGACACCGCGACCACCGCTCACCTGCTGAAGTACGACACGATTCTGGGTCGCCTCAAGCAGGAGGTCACCCACACCGCCGACACGATCACGGTCGACGGTCACACCATCAAGGTCCTGTCCGAGCGCAACCCCGCCGACATCCCGTGGGGCGAGCTGGGCGTCGACATCGTCATCGAGTCGACGGGCATCTTCACGAAGAAGGCCGACGCCGAGAAGCACATCGCCGGCGGCGCCAAGAAGGTCCTCATCTCGGCTCCGGCCAAGGACGAGGACATCACCATCGTGATGGGCGTCAACCAGGACAAGTACGACCCCGCGAACCACCACGTCATCTCCAACGCCTCCTGCACCACCAACTGTGTGGCGCCGATGGCCAAGGTTCTCGACGAGAACTTCGGCATCGTCAAGGGCCTGATGACGACGGTGCACGCGTACACGAACGACCAGCGCATCCTGGACTTCCCGCACAAGGACCTGCGCCGCGCCCGTGCCGCCGCCGAGAACATCATCCCCACCACCACCGGTGCCGCCAAGGCCACCGCCCTGGTGCTGCCGCAGCTCAAGGGCAAGCTGGACGGCATGGCCATGCGCGTCCCGGTCCCGACCGGCTCGGCCACCGACCTGGTCGTGGAGCTCTCGCGCGAGGTCACCAAGGACGAGGTCAACGCCGCGTTCAAGAAGGCCGCCGAGGGCGAGCTCCAGGGCTACCTGACCTACACCGAGGACGAGATCGTCTCCTCGGACATCGTCAGCGACCCGTCGTCCTGCACCTTCGACGCCTCCCTGACCATGGTCCAGGAGGGCACCTCGGTGAAGATCCTCGGCTGGTACGACAACGAGTGGGGCTACTCCAACCGCCTCGTCGACCTGACGGTCTTCGTCGGCAACCAGCTCTGATCCTTCGGAGCAGTCACTCGATGTGAGAGCAGGGCTCGGGCGGCGCAGGGACGCGCCGCCCGGGCCCTGACTCACGTACGGACCGGCCCTTTTAGGATCACGAGCATCACGCATACTTCTCGGGAGCCCTCTCAATGAAGACGATCGACGAACTCCTCGCCCAAGGTGTCACCGGCAAGCGGGTCTTCGTCCGCGCCGACCTCAACGTGCCGCTGGACGGCACCACGATCACCGACGACGGCCGGATCCGCGCCGTCCTGCCCACCGTCAAGGCCCTCGCCGAGGCGGGCGCCCGCGTGGTCGTGGCCTCCCACCTGGGCCGCCCCAAGGGCGCCCCGGACCCCGCCTTCTCGCTGGCGCCCGCCGCCGCCCGGCTCGGTGAACTCCTCGGCGCCGACGTGGCCTTCGCGACCGACACGGTCGGCGAGTCCGCCGAGGCCGTGGTCTCCGCCCTCGCCGACGGCCAGGTCGCGGTCGTCGAGAACCTGCGCTTCAACGCGGGCGAGACGGCCAAGGACGACGCCGAGCGCGCCGCCTTCGCCGACCGGCTCGCCGGCCTCGCGGACGTCTACGTCGGCGACGGCTTCGGCGCCGTGCACCGCAAGCACGCGTCCGTGTACGACCTCCCGGCCAGGCTGCCGCACTACGCCGGCTACCTCATCGCCACCGAGGTCGGCGTCCTGAAGAAGCTCACCGAGGACGTCAAGCGCCCCTACGTCGTCGCCCTCGGCGGCGCCAAGGTCTCCGACAAGCTCGCCGTCATCGACCAACTGCTCGGCAAGGCCGACCGCATCCTCATCGGCGGCGGCATGGCCTACACCTTCCTCAAGGCCAAGGGCCACGAGGTCGGCATCTCCCTCCTCCAGGAGGACCAGGTCCCGGCCGTCACCGAGTACCTGGAGCGCGCGGAGAAGAACGGCGTCGAGCTGGTCCTCCCCGTCGACGTCCTGGTCTCGACGGAGTTCCCGGACCTGAAGGCCAAGGCCCCGACCAACCCCACGACCGTCGCCGCGGACGCCATCCCGGCCGACCAGGAGGGCCTGGACATCGGTCCGGAGACCCGCAAGCTGTACGCCTCGAAGCTCGCCGACGCGGCCACCGTCTTCTGGAACGGCCCCATGGGCGTCTTCGAGCACCCCGACTACGCCGAGGGCACCAAGGCGGTCGCCCAGGCACTCCTCGACTCCCCGGCCTTCACGGTCGTCGGCGGCGGCGACTCCGCGGCCGCCGTGCGCATCCTGGGCTTCGACGAGACCGCATTCGGCCACATCTCGACCGGCGGCGGCGCCTCCCTCGAATACCTCGAGGGCAAGACGCTCCCCGGCCTCGCCGCACTGGAGGACTGACCCTCAATGACCACCCGTACGCCGCTGATGGCGGGCAACTGGAAGATGAACCTCAACCACCTCGAGGCCATCGCCCACGTCCAGAAGCTCGCCTTCGCCCTCGCGGACAAGGACTACGAGGCCGTCGAGGTCGCCGTCCTGCCGCCCTTCACCGACCTGCGCTCCGTGCAGACCCTGGTCGACGGCGACAAGCTGAAGATCAAGTACGGCGCCCAGGACATCTCGGCGCAGGACTCCGGCGCCTACACCGGCGAGATCTCCGGTCCGATGCTGGCCAAGCTGAAGTGCACGTACGTGGCGATCGGCCACTCCGAGCGCCGCCAGTACCACAACGAGACCGACGAGCTCGTCAACGCCAAGGTCAAGGCCGCCTACAAGCACGGCCTGACCCCGATCCTGTGCGTGGGCGAGGAGCTGGAGGTCCGCGAGGCGGGCAACCACGTCTCCCACACCCTCGCCCAGGTCGAGGGCGGTCTGAAGGACCTGCCGGCCGAGCAGGCCGAGTCCGTCGTGATCGCCTACGAGCCCGTCTGGGCCATCGGCACCGGCAAGGTCTGCGGCGCCGAGGACGCCCAGGAGGTCTGCGCCGCGATCCGTGGCAAGATCGCCGAGCTGTACTCGCAGGAGCTGGCCGACAAGGTCCGCATCCAGTACGGCGGCTCCGTGAAGTCGGGCAACGTCGCCGAGATCATGGCGCAGGCGGACATCGACGGGGCCCTCGTGGGCGGCGCGTCGCTCGACGCCGACGAGTTCGTCAAGATCGTGCGCTTCCGCGACCAGTGAGTTCCTGGTAGGCGGGATCCGTCGTACCCTTGCGGGGGCACAGTCCTCGAGACTGTGCCCCTGTCGTCCATCCAGATCCGAGGAAGTTGGTCCAGCCGTGGTTATGGGGTTCTCGATCGCCCTGATCGTCTTCAGCGGGCTGCTGATGCTGCTGGTGCTGATGCACAAGGGCAAGGGCGGCGGCCTCTCCGACATGTTCGGTGGCGGTATGCAGTCCTCCGTCGGCGGCTCCTCGGTCGCCGAGCGCAACCTCGACCGGATCACCGTCGTGGTCGGTCTGCTCTGGTTCGCGTGCATTGTCGTGCTCGGCCTTCTGATGAAGGTGAACAACTGACCGGCACGCACAATCCGTACGTAAGGCCCCATGTTCGGTACGCGCAGCTGAGCGCGGCCTATCATGGGGCTTGCGTCTAGATGTGGGGGCTGTAACTCCAATCACTGGACGCGCGTTGGGCCTTACGTAGACTGAGGCGCTCGCAACGAAGCGACACGCCGACTCGCTTCGCGGCACCATCACGCAGGGAGTTACGACCGTGGCAAGTGGCAACGCGATCCGAGGAAGCCGGGTCGGGGCGGGGCCGATGGGTGAGGCCGAGCGCGGTGAGTCCGCGCCCCGGCTGCGCATCTCCTTCTGGTGCTCCAACGGGCACGAGACCCAGCCCAGCTTCGCCAGCGACGCGCAGGTCCCCGACACCTGGGACTGCCCGCGCTGCGGCTTCCCCGCCGGACAGGACCGGGACAACCCGCCGGACCCGCCGCGCACCGAGCCCTACAAGACGCACCTGGCGTACGTACGGGAGCGGCGCAGTGACGCGGACGGCGAGGCGATCCTCGCCGAGGCGCTCGCCAAACTGCGGGGCGAGATCTAGAAGTTGAGGACCGGCCAGGCGCCCATCGGTGCCTGGCCGGAGCTGTTTCACGGCCCACCGGTCCTCGCGCCCGGGCCGATTGTCAGTGGTGACCTCTACGGTTTGTGCATCGATCTTCGTGCATCGCTCACGGTGCACCGGTGGACCGCGAGGGGGAGCTGTGACGACGGTGGAGGCGGCGCGGGTGCCCGCGCCCGCGTGGCGCGGCGGGTTCGGGCGGTTGTGGAGCGCCGCCGTGCTCTCCAGCTTCGGCGACGCCCTGCGTACGGCCGCGCTGCCGCTGCTCGCCGCGACGCTGACCCAGGAGCCGCTGCTCATCGCCGCGGTGACCGCCTGCGGCTATCTGCCCTGGCTCGTCTTCGGACTGCTGGGCGGAGCCGTCGCCGACCGCGTGGACCAGCGGCGCGCGATGTGGATGGTGGACGCCGTGCGAGGACTGCTCCTCGCGGGCTTCGCGGTGGCCGTCGCGCTCGGCCAGGCGTCGATAGCCCTGCTGATCGCGCTGGCCTTCGTCCTGACCACGCTGCAGACCCTCTTCGACAACGCCTCCACGGCCCTGCTGCCCTCGCTGGTCGGCCGCGCCGAGCTGGGCAGCGCCAACGCCCGCCTGATGACGGGGCAGCGCGTCGCGGGTGGCCTGCTGGGCGCTCCGGCCGTGCCGCTGCTGCTCACAGTCGGCGCGTCGGCACCCTTCGCGGCCGACGCGGTCACCTTCCTGGTGGCCGCCGCGCTGGTCGCCTCGCTGCGGACCGCGCCGGCGGAGCGGGCGCCCAGACCGGCGGGCAGCAGCCTGCGCCGGGAGATCGCCGAAGGCCTGCGCGCCCTGTGGCGGGACCGGGCCCTGCGCGGCCTGTGCGCCGCGACCGCGCTGTGCAACATCGGCATGGGCGCCCTCATCGCCACTCTCGTCCTCCTGGTGACGGGCTGGCTGGACGCGGGCACCACGGGATACGCGGTGGCCATGACCGCGTACACGGTCGGCAGTCTCGCCGGGGGACTGGCCGGCGGGGCGCTGGTCGCCCGGGTCGGGCGGGTGCGGGCGGTGCTGCTCGCCGGGAGCGTGCAGATCGCCGCGCTGGTGGTGATGGGCTCGGTGCGACATCTCGCGGCACTGGACCTCGCCCTGGCACTGTTCGGGTTCATGGGGATGGTGTGGAACGTCAACACCACGACCCTGATGCAGCAGCGCACTCCCGCCGAGTTGCTGGGCCGGGTCAGCTCGGCCTTCCGGACCCTCGGGGTCGCCGGGGCGCCGCTGGGCGCGCTGCTCGGCGGGGCCGCCGCCACCGCCTGGGGGCTGAACAGCCCGGCGCTGCTCGCGGCCGCGTTCTTCGTCCTGTCCGTCACCGCGCTGATACCTGTGCTCAAGGTGGACGTACTTGTTGTTGACCCGCACGACGACAGCACGACGGCTCACGTCACCCGCTGATCAACTAGGTTGGGCACAGCGGGGACAGGTACGAAAGAAGGCTGAAGTCCGAGATGAACCAAGACGGCCGTACCAGGCTCAACCAGACGCCCGAGTGGACCGCACTGGCCAAGCACCGCGAGGAGCTCGGCACGCTCGAGCTGCGCGAGCTGTTCGCCGCGGAGCCGGGCCGCGGCGCCGGATACACGCTCCAGGTCGGCGACCTGTACGTCGACTACTCCAAGCACCTCGTCACCGACGAGACGCTGCGCCTGCTGCGCGAGCTGGCCGCCGCCACCGACGTGTTCGGCCTGCGCGACGCCATGTTCCGCGGCGAGAAGATCAACACCACCGAGGACCGCGCGGTGCTGCACACCGCGCTGCGCGCCCCGCGCGACGCCGTCGTCGAGGTCGACGGCGAGAATGTCGTACCGGGTGTGCACGCCGTCCTCGACAAGATGAGCGACTTCGCCGACCGCGTCCGCTCCGGGGCCTGGACCGGCCACACCGGCAAGCGGATCAGAAACGTCGTCAACGTCGGCATCGGCGGCTCCGACCTCGGCCCGGCCATGGCCTACGAGGTGCTGCGCGCCTTTACCGACCGCGATCTGACGGTCCGCTTCGTGTCCAACGTCGACGGCGCCGACCTGCACGAGGCCACCCGCGACCTGGACGCGGCGGAGACGCTGTTCATCATCGCCTCCAAGACCTTCACCACCATCGAGACGATCACCAACGCCACCTCGGCGCGCAACTGGCTGCTCGGTGAGCTGAGCGCCGGTCAGGAGGCCGTCGCCCAGCACTTCGTGGCGCTGTCGACGAACACCGAGAAGGTGGCGGAGTTCGGCATCGACACGGCCAACATGTTCGGGTTCTGGGACTGGGTCGGAGGGCGTTACTCCTTCGACTCGGCGATCGGCCTCTCCCTGATGATCGCCATCGGCCCCGACCGCTTCCGGGAGCTGCTCGACGGCTTCCGGCTCGTCGACGAGCACTTCAAGAGCGCCCCCGCCGAGTCCAATGTGCCGCTGCTGCTGGGCCTGCTGGGCATCTGGTACGGCAACTTCCACGACGCCCAGTCGCACGCGGTGCTGCCGTACAGCCACTACCTGTCCAAGTTCACGGCGTACCTCCAGCAGCTGGACATGGAGTCCAACGGCAAGTACGTCGGCCGGGACGGGCTGCCGGTGGAGTGGCAGACGGGGCCCGTCGTCTGGGGCACGCCGGGGACCAACGGGCAGCACGCCTACTACCAGTTGATCCACCAGGGCACCAAGCTGATCCCGGCGGACTTCATCGGCTTCGCCGAGCCGGTCGCCGAGCTCAGCGAGGAACTCAAGGCCCAGCACGACCTGCTGATGGCGAACTTCTTCGCCCAGACGCAGGCGCTGGCCTTCGGCAAGACGCCGGAGGAGGTGCGGGCGGAGGGCGTGGCCGAGGAGCTGGTCGCCCACAAGACGTTCAAGGGGAACCACCCGACGACCACGATCCTCGCTCGTGAGCTGACCCCGTCGGTGCTCGGCCAGCTCATCGCGCTGTACGAGCACAAGGTCTTCGTGCAGGGCGCCGTGTGGAACATCGACTCCTTCGACCAGTGGGGCGTGGAGCTCGGCAAGGTCCTCGCCAAGCGCGTCGAGCCGGCCCTGACCGAGGGCGCCGACGTCCCCGGACTGGATGCCTCCACCGAGGCGCTGGTGGCCAGGTACCGCGAGCTGCGCGGGCGGTGACGCAGGGGGGTCCCCCCTTCCCGTAGACTCCCCCGGCGATCAAGAAGACGATCACTCGGGGGAGTGGAAGTTGACGAATCCGCACGGGAGTTGGACCGGCGGCGCGCTGAGCGCGCGGGACTTTCTGAAGCCGCACCGCGTGGCGCGGGTGATGTTCCATCCGCAGTGGATACCGGCCTCGCTCGACACGTCCGTGGAGACCCTCAAGCGCGTCAGGATCATCGCCGGGGCGGTAGCGGCGGTGGGCGTCTACACCTTCGTCGAGGGTGGGTTCGCCTTCGAGGAGATCCTGGAGAACGCGCTCACCGCGTCGGCGGTGCTGTTGGTGCTCACGCCGCTCACGGTCGGGGTGATGCTCTTCCGCTGGCGGCGTGCGGGGAGCTGGCGGCTGGTGCGGCGGCCGCTGATGAACTCGCTGAAGCTGCTGCTGCTGTTCATCGGCTCGGTGGTGGCGACGGTGTTGCTGTTCCGGCTGTCGTCGTCGCTCGGAGGGCTCGCGATCCTGCCCCTCGGTCTGGCGGCGCTGTGGATGACCGGGTTCGTCGGGGCGGGCGCGTTCAGGGTCTCCGGGAACTTCTTCGGGACGGCGGCGGTGCATCGGTGTCTGCCGCCGCTGCTCGCCACGGTGACGACGTGGCTGATGGCCATTCCCGATCTCGTCACCGGGGATCTGCACGGGATGAGTCTGACGATGGGGGTCGTCTTCATCCTGGGGGCGCCGGTGACGGTCACGGGCATCGCGTTGCTGGAGATGGGGCGGTTGAAGCGGTACTACGGGATACGGCTGGACGCGCATCCGGCGGCGATGGCTCCGCCGATGCCTCCCGCTCATCCGCCGTACGTCCCGCCTCAGGGCAATCCGTACATGGGCCCGCGCCCCTAGGGGCGCCTCACGCGACGGCGCTGAGAGTGTCCGTCAGTCTTCGCCTGGCCGCCCTCGCTGCCGGAACCGCGGCGACGGCTGCCGCGCCGACCACGGCCGACGCACCGAAGACCAGCAAGAGGGCGGCCGACGGGCCGTTCGCTATTCCCGCACCGATGCCGCTCGATTCGCCCTGGGCGTCGATGAGCCAGCGGCCCAGCGGCGCGCCCAGGGCCGTGCCCGCAGCCACCGCCGCCACCGTCGTGCAGGCCGTCGCCATGACCGTGATGCCGGTGATCTGGCGGGGGGAGAGGCCGATCGCCTTCAGGGCCAGCAGGTCCCGTTCGCCCTCGCGGACCAGGCCGCCGATCGCCGTCAGCAGTTCGATCAGGCCGATCAGGGCCAGCACGGTGATCAGGCCGACCACCACCCCGCGCAGGGGGGAGAGGCCGTCGGCCGGGTTGGGCACCGTGTGGACGTCCAGGTGCCCGTGGCCTGCCTCGGTCAGCCGGGCCGCGACCTCGGAGGGGTTCGCGCCCGGGGCGAGGCGGAGTTCGTAGCGGCTCGGGGTGAGGGCGGGGTCGTTCTCGCGGAGGGTGTCCAGGGTCGTGGAGATCGTGCGTCCGGCGTTCTCCGGTTCGATGCTGCGGCCGACGATGTGGAGGATCTGCGGCTGGTCGCCCACGGTCATCCGGACCCAGTCGCCGACCTGTACGTCCAGCAGGTTCAGCAGGCCCTGTCCGGCGACCGCCTCGTCCCGGCCGTTCGCCGCGCGGCCCTCGGCCAGGGCGTACGGGTAGGGGTCCTCGCGGGTGCCCAGACCGCGCAGCGCGATCGTGGCGGTCTGGCCCGGGACGAGCGCGGCGACCTCGACGCCCGGGTAGACGGCGGCGACCCGCGGGTCGTCCTCCAGCAGCGCGCGGGCGTCCCGGGCGCCGATGCCAGCGTCCGTGTGGACGGTGAGCGCGGTGGGCAGGCCGATCTGCTCGGGTCTGCTCTGGAAGCGGTCGATGGTGGTCCAGGCGCTGAGCGCGACGACGATGAGCAGCAGCGGCAGGGCGAGCCGGGCGACGGTGGCCAGGGTGCGCGGGCGGCGGGCGAACGCGGTGTGCCAGCCCAGCACCAGCGCGGGGGACAGCCGTACGCCCACGATCCGCCGCACCCCCAGCATCCGCCGGACCGGGCCCGACAGGCCGCCGCCCGCCGTGGCCGCGGGCCGGGGCACCGGCACCGGCGGCACGCGCCCCGCCCGCCAGGCCGCGAGGCCGGTGGTCGCGGCGATGAACAGCACCACGCAGGCCGGGACGGCGAACAGCGCCACCGCGTGCCCGGGCAGCCCCTGCCACACACCGACCGCGTCGCCGAGGCGCCCCGGGAGCCGGTTGCCGAGGGCCTCGGTGAGCGCGGCGGCGGAGACGGCGCCCAGGAGGGCGTAGGCCAGATGCTGGAGCAGATAGACGCGGACGACCTGGCCCGGGGTGAAGCCGATGGCCTTGAGGATCGAGATGTCCCGCAGGTGGCCGCGGATCCGGGTGCCGATCGCCCCGTGCACCGCGAGTCCGGCGGCGACCAGGGCGCCCAGGCCGAACAGGCCGAGCACCTGGCCCAGCAGCCGGTTGTCGCCCTGTTCCTCGGCGCGGGCCTGCTGCCAGGTGGTGACCTCGCTGACCGCGCCGGCGCCGAGCACGGTGACCGCGCGCTGGACGGCGTAGTCGGTGTCCTCGGGGTCGGTCAGGCGCAGCCCGGTGACCTGGCCGGACGGGTCGCGTACGGCGGACGGCAGGGCCCAGACGAGTCCGGGGCGTCCGCCGGGACGGTAGCGGGGCTCGGCGCTGTCGGCGACGCCGAGGACGGTCAGGGTGCGGGCCGTGCCGGGGAGGGTGAGGGTGTCTCCGGGGGCGGCCAGCAGGGTGTGGGCGAGGCGGGATTCCAGGACGACGCCGTCGGGGGTCGCCGGGTCCAGCCAGTGTCCGGAGGTGAGCAGGGGGCGGCCGACGGCGGGCCGCTCGGGGGTGCCGCGCAGTTCGACGGCGGCGCGGGCGCCACGGGAGGCCAGGGTGGTGGAGGCGGTGGGGTAGGGCCCGGCGACGGAGGTGACGCCCTCCAGCGAGGTCAGTTTCCCGGCGTCGGTGCTCTCGGCCGTGTGCAGCCACACGTGGGCGCCGCGGGACTGGGTGAAGACGCGCTGCCAGGGGTTGGTGGCGTAGCCGAACAGGGCCGTGGCCAGCAGCAGGGAGACGACGACGCCCGCGGTGGCGAGGACGAGGAACAGCGCCTCGCCGCGGTGCGCGCGCAGATCGGAGTGCGCCCAGCGCAGGGTCGCTCGCATACGGCTCAGGCCTCCCGGACGTCGTCGTACATCCGCAGACCGGTCCTTTGGCTCCGGCTCCCGTGACCCGCCATCTCAGTCCCTGAGCTCCAGCACACCCGATATGCCCGAGCGGCGCGGCGGCGCGGTGTCGGTCAGGGTGGCGTCGTCGGCTATGCGGCCGTCGAAGAAGCTGATCACTCGGTCCGCGGCGGAGGCCAGGCGGGCGTCATGGGTGACCAGCAGGATCGTCTGGCCGCGCTGGTGGAAGCGGGACAGCAGCCGCATCACCTCGCGGGTGCCCTTGCTGTCGAGGCTGCCCGCGGGCTCGTCGGCGAGCAGCAGCGGCGGATGGTTGACCAGGGCCCGGGCCAGCGCGACGCGCTGCTGCTCACCGCCGGACAGCTCGCCCGGCATGCTGCGCTCCTTGCCCGCGAGTCCCAGCTCAGCGAGCAGTTCCTCGCGCTCGGCGCGGGCCTTCTTCGGCGGGGTCCCGGCGAGAAGGGCGGGCAGTTCGACGTTGTCGGCGACGGACAGGTTCGACACCAGGTTGAAGAACTGGAAGACGATGCCGATCCGCTTCCTGCGCTCCACGGCCCAGCGGGCCTCGCTCCACGCCTCCGTGGGCACGCCGTCCAGCCGGATGCTGCCGCCGTCGGGCCGCTGCAGTCCGCCCAGCAGATGCAGCAGCGTCGACTTCCCGGCACCGGACGGCCCGGTGATCGCGACGAACTCCCCACCCTGGACGGACAGCTCGACCCCGCGCACGGCATGCGCCGGGGCGCCCTCGCCGTAATGCGTCTTGACCAGGCCCTCGGCGTGCAGCGCGGGAGCGGGACCGTCGCTCATTCCAGCTCCTCCAGCTCTTCCTGGCAGCGCTCCAGCCAGTCGAGGTCGGCCTGGAGATGCAGCATCGCGCCCTCGATCAGCAGATGGGCGATGCGGTTGTCGCGGTCTTCGGCGGCGGCCAGCTTCGAGAGGTTGCGCATGGTGGTGAGGTACTGGCGCCGCTGTTTGTTGATGAGGGTGATCTGGTCGGCGAGCCCGGTCCGGGGAGCCAGGGCGAGCTTCATGAAGAACTCGTCCCGCACCCGGGGCTCGTCCTCGGTGTCCTCGAACCAGACGCTCAGCGCCTCTCGCCCGGCCTCGGTGAGGTGGTAGACCTTCTTGTTGGGCCGGCTCGACTGTTCGACGTCCTCGCCCTCGATCAGTCCCGTCTTCTCGAGGCGGCCGAGGGTGACATAGATCTGGCCGACGTTCGGCTGAGGGTACGCCGAGCCCAGCAGTTGCTCAAGGTCCTGCTTGAGCTCGTAGCCGTGGGCGGGGCCGCGCGCGAGGAGTGCCAGGAGGGGCAGGCGCACTCGTGCTGTCCTCCTCGGGTCCTCGCCAGGTGCGGGTGGCGTAATGTGCGACAGACCCTAGTATCGCGCATACCTAACAGGTATACATGGCCTCTGACCCGGGCGACGACGCCCGTGCCGGTGTACAGGGAGGAACCTATGCGGTGGATACACACCGCCGGTAGGGGACTCCTCGTTCTGTTGATCGTCCTGACCGGATACGCGGCCTCGGGGGTGGGGGAAGGACGGGAGCCGGACCGCGGTCCGCTCACCCTCGCCACCGCCGGTGACCTCACCGGCTATCTCGGCCCCCTGCTGGAGGGCTGGAACCGTACGCATCCCGGCGAGCGGGTCACCCTCGTCGAACTGCCGGACTCCGCGGACGAGACGCACGCCCAGATGGCGACGGACCTGCGGGGCGACGACCGCGGCAGGTTCGACATCCTCAACATCGATGTCAACTGGACCTCGGAGTTCGCGGCCGCCGGCTGGATCCGGCCGCTGCCGCGCGACCGCTTCCCGCTGGACTCCTTCCTGCGCCCGGTCGTCGACACGGCGACCTACGACGGTCGGCTGTACGCCGTCCCGTACGTCACCAACGCCGGTCTGCTCCTCTACCGCAAGGACGTCCTCGCCGAGGAAGGCGTCGAACCACCGCGCACCTGGGCCGAGTTGGAGCACCTGGCGAAGACCGTCGCGCCCAAGCACGGGCTCGACGGATACGCGGGCCAGTTCCTGCCGTACGAGGGGCTGACCGTCAACGCGGCCGAGGCCGTGTACTCGGCGGGCGGTTCCATCCTCGGCGGCGAGGGCGAGCGCGTCACCGTCGACTCGGCCGCCGCGCGCGAGGGCATCGGGTTCCTGGCGCGCGGGGTGCGCGAGGGCTGGATCCCCGAGCGGGCGCTGGCCTACAAGGAGGAGGAGTCCAAGCAGGCCTTCCAGGAGGGCCGCCTGCTGTTCCTCCGCAACTGGCCCTACGCCTATGTCGGCGCGTCCGCCGAGGGGTCGCCGGTCGCCGGGCGGATAGGCGCGGTGCCGCTGCCGGGGCCGGACGGGCCGGGGACCAGCGTGCTCGGTGGCTCCAACCTGGCCGTCTCCACGCACGCCCGGCATCCCGACTCCGCCGCGCGACTGATGGCGTACCTGACCAGTGAGCGCGTCCAGCGCCAGGTCCTCACGCGGGGCGCGCTACCGCCGGTGCGGGCGGATCTCTACGAGGATCCCGGGCTCGTCAGGCGGTTCCCCTACCTCCCGACCCTGCGCGAGAGCGTGCTGACGGCCGCCCCGCGCCCCAAGAGCCCGCGCTACGACCAGGTCAGCCTGGTGGTGCAGGCGGTGGTCCGCGACGCGATGACCGGGCGCACGACGCCCGCGGCGGCCGTACGGCGACTGGCGCGCGAGCTCGCCGCCGTCTCCGGGCGCTAGCTCGCCCTGATCACTACCTCTTGCTAGTTACTTGTTAGGTAACGGCGACATCTCATTCGGCTTCGGTGAGGCTACTTTTCATTGACACCCGTGTGTCCCGCCTACCTAACATGCATACATGTTGAGTAAGTACCGCTGGTGGCGTGACGCGGTGATCTATCAGGTGTACGTCCGCAGCTTCCTGGACAGCACCGGGGACGGCGTGGGCGACCTCGCAGGCGTCCGGGCCGGGCTGCCGTATCTGAAGAAGCTGGGCGTGGACGGGATCTGGCTGAGCCCCTTCTATCCCTCGCCGCAGCACGATCACGGGTACGACGTCGCCGACTATCGCGACGTCGACCCCCTCTTCGGCGACCTCGCCGAGTTCGACCTGCTGATGGCCGCCGCCCGGCGGCTCGGCGTCAAGGTGGTGCTGGACATCGTCCCGAACCACTGCTCCAGCGAGCACCCGGCGTTCCGCGAGGCGCTCGCCGCGGCGCCCGGCAGCGCCGCCCGCGCCCGCTTCCACTTCGCCGACGGCCGGGGTCCCGAGGGGGCCGAGCCGCCCAACAACTGGCACGCCATGTTCGGCGGCCCGGCCTGGACCCGGGTCGAGGACGGCCAGTGGTACCTGCACATGTTCACGCCCGAACAGCCCGACTGGAACTGGCGGAACCCGTCGGTCGGCGCCGACTTCGACCGCACGCTCCGCTTCTGGCTCGACCGGGGCGTCGACGGCTTCCGCATCGACGTCGCCGCCGGTCTCTACAAGCACCCGGAGCTGCCCGACTCCGAGGACCCGGAGGCCGACGCCCGCACCCGCGACTCGGTCAACCCGCTCGCCTGGAACCAGCCCGAGGTGCACGAGGTGTGGCGCGCGTGGCGCGCGACATGCGAGGAGTACACGGCCCGCGACGGCCGCGAACGGCTCCTCGTCGGCGAGGTCTCCGTGCCGACCGCCCGCGAGCACGCCCTCTACGTCCGCCCCGACGAACTCCACCAGGCCTTCTTCTTCGACCTGCTCGGCGCCCCCTGGGCCGCCGACGCCTTCCGCAAGGTCATCTCCGAGGCCATACAGGACATAGCCGGCACGGGTTCGACGGTCACCTGGGTCCTCAACAACCACGACCAGGTCCGCACGGTCACCCGCTACGGCGAACCCGCCACCGAGGGCAGCGGGCTCGGCGCCGCCCGCGCCCGCGCCGCCGCGCTGCTGATGCTGGCGCTGCCCGGGGCCGCGTACATCTACCAGGGCGAGGAGCTGGGTCTGCCCGAGGTCGTGGACCTTCCCGACGACGTGCTCACCGACCCGATCTTCCGGCGCACCGGCAGCCGGGCCCGGATCCGGGACGGCTGCCGGGTGCCGCTGCCCTGGTCGGGGCAGGCCTCGCCGTTCGGCTTCACCTCCGGGGTCGAGGGCGCCAAGCCGTGGCTGCCGCAGCCGGACTACTTCGCCGAGTACGCCACCGACCGAGCCCTCGCCGACACCCGCTCCTTCTGGCACCTGTACCGCGACGGCCTCCAACTGCGCGCCTCACTGCCCCAGTTGGGCGAGGGTGAGCTGCGCTGGCTGGACAGCGCGCCGGACGTCCTCGCCTTCACCCGCGGCGACGGCCTCGTCTGCGCCGTCAACTTCGGTACGGCACCGGCGCCCGCGCCGGTCGCCGGTGCCCCGCTCCTCTCCAGCGGCCCCTGCCCGACCGGGGTACTGCCCGGCTCCACGGCCGCCTGGTGGCTCTGAACCTCCGTCAATTCCCCACCCCTGAAGGGACATCAACGATGATGCGACGACGCTCCACCCTGCTCATGAGCTGCACCGCCCTCGCCCTGGCGCTCGGCGCCACCGCCTGCGGCGGCGGACCGGTCTCGGCCGGCGGCGGCGACCAGGCGCTCGGCGGCCAGACGGTCACCGTGGCCGGAGTCTGGTCCGGCAGCGAACAGAAGAACTTCCAGAAGGTCCTGGACGCCTTCACCGAGAAGACCGGCGCCAAGACCCAGTTCGTCTCCACCGGCGACAACGTCTCCACCGTCGTCGGCAGCAAGATCGAGGGCGGCAACGCCCCCGACGTCGTCATGGTCCCGCAGGTCGGCGTGCTCAAGCAGTTCGCCGAACAGGGCTGGCTCAAGCCGCTGTCCAAGACCACCGAGGAGTCCGTCGACGCCAACTTCGCCGAGGTCTGGAAGTCGTACGGCAGCGTCGACGGCACCTTCTACGGCCTCTACTTCAAGGCCGCCCACAAGTCGACCGTCTGGTACAGCCCCGAGGCCCTCGACCAGGCCGGGGTGGAGCCGCCGCGCACCTTCGACGCGATGCTGAAGGCCGGGCGCACGGTCTCCGACTCCGGGCTCGCCGCCTTCTCGGTGGCCGGACAGGACGGCTGGACGCTCACCGACTGGTTCGAGAACGTCTATCTCTCCCAGGCCGGACCCGAGAAGTACGACGCCCTCGCCGCGCACGAGCTGAAGTGGACCGACGCCAGCGTCGTCGAGGCGCTCACCACGCTCGGCACGCTCTTCAAGGACGAGCAGCTCATAGCGGGCGGCCGGGACGGCGCCCTGAACACCGACTTCCCCGGCTCGGTGGAGAAGGTCTTCGGGCCCGAGGCGGAGGCCGGCATGGTCTACGAGGGGGACTTCGTGGCCGGGGTCGCCAAGGACCAGTTCGGCCGGTCGATCGGCGACGACGCCAACTTCTTCCCCTTCCCGGCGGTCGACGGCGGCACCGCGCCCGTCGTCAGCGGCGGTGACGCCGCCGTCGTACTGAAGGACGGGAAGAACCAGAAGGCCGCGCAGGCGCTCGTGGAGTTCCTGGCGACCCCGGAGGCCGCCGCGGTGTGGGCCGAGGCGGGCGGGTTCCTGTCGCCGAACAAGAAGGTCGACCCCGCCGCCTACAGCGACGGCGTCACCCGCGCGACCGCCAAGTCCCTGATCGCCGCCGGGGACTCGGTCCGCTTCGACATGTCCGACCAGGCGCCCGCGGCCTTCGGCGGCACCAAGGGCACCGGCGAGTGGAAGATCCTCCAGGACTTCCTGCGCGACCCCGCCGACCCGAAGGCGACCGCGGCGAAGCTGGAGGCCGCCGCGGCCAAGGCGTACAAGGGCTGACGCGCCATGACCGCGACCCTCGTGCAGGAGACGAGCCCCCCGCCGCCCGTGCCGCTGCCCCAGCGGGCCCGGCGCCTGCGGCGGCGCGGGCGGCTCGTCGCCCTCCTCTTCGTCCTCCCCGCGCTGCTGCTGCTCGGCGCGCTCGTCGTCTACCCGGTGCTGTTCTCCGTCGGCCGCAGCTTCTTCGACGCGTCCGGCACCCGGTTCGTCGGCGGCGAGAACTACTCCGAGATGTTCCGCGACCCGGCCACCCTCAAGGCCGTCCGCAACACCGCGATCTGGGTGGTGGTCGCCCCGGCCCTGCTGACCGGGCTCGGCCTGATCCTGGCCGTGCTGGTGGAGAAGGTCCGCTGGGCCACCGCGTTCAAGCTGCTGCTGTTCATGCCGATGGCGGTGTCCTTCCTCGCCGCGGGCATCATCTTCCGGCTCGCCTACGACGAGGACCCCGACAAGGGCGTCCTGAACGCGGCCGCGGTCGCGGTGCACGACGCCGTGCAGGGCACCTCGGCCTACCCCACGGCCCGGGCCCGCGACGGCCAGGGGCTCAGCAAGGAGCCGGACGGCTCGTACCGGACCAGCGCCAGCGCCTCGCCGGGTGACTCCCTGGCCCTCGGCCTGGTCGGCGTCCCGCCCAGGGAACTGCCCGCGGAGGCCGGACCGGCCTACCCGGCCGCCGCCCGCGAGGCCGCCCCCGGTGAACTGCGCGGAGTGGTCTACCTGGACTTCACACCCGGTGGGGGAGGGGAACAGGGCCGGGTCGACCGGCGCGAGAGCGGGCTGCCGGAGATCACGGTGGAGGCGGTGCGCGACGGGCGTACGGCGGCCACCACGACCACGGCCGCCGACGGCTCCTTCAGCTTCCGGGACCTGGACGAAGGCGCCTACGGCCTACGGCTGCCCGCGTCGAACTTCGCCGCGCCCTACGAGGGGATCTCGTGGCTCGGGCCGGTGCTGGTGACGCCGGCGATCATCGGGGCGTACCTGTGGATCTGGACCGGGTTCGCGATGGTGCTGATCGGCGCCGGGCTCGCCACCCTGCCGCGGGACGCGCTGGAGGCGGCGCGGATGGACGGCGCGAACGAGTGGCAGATCTTCCGGAAGATCACGGTGCCGCTGCTGGCGCCGGTGCTGACGGTGGTGTTCGTGACGCTCGTGATCAATGTGATGAAGGTGTTCGACCTCGTCTACATCATCGCGCCGGGCCCGGTGCAGGAGGACGCCACCGTGCTCGCGACCCAGATGTGGCTCGTGTCGTTCGGCGGCGGCAACAACCAGGGGCTCGGCAGCGCGCTCGGGGTCCTGCTCCTGCTGCTGGTCATCCCGGCGATGGTCTTCAACGTCCGGCGTTTCAAGAGGAGTCAGCGATGAAGGCCGTGAGGCGCCATCTGGGCAACGGGTTCGTGCAGGCGTTCCTCGTCGTCGTCGGCCTGGTGTGGGTGACGCCGCTGGCCGGACTGCTGATGTCCTCCCTGCGGTCGGCCGAGGACACCGCGCGGGGCGGCTGGTGGACGGTGTTCACCAGCCCCGGCCAGCTGTCATTCGACAACTACTCGGCGCTGCTGGAGAACGCGGGGATCACCCAGGCGTTCTGGAACACGGTGCTGATCTCGGTGCCGACGACCGTGCTGGTCGTGGTCCTCGCGGCGCTGGCCGGATATGCCTTCGCCTGGCTGGAGTTCCCCGGCCGGGACGCGATCTTCCTGGTCGTGGTGGCGCTGCTGGTGGTCCCGATCCAGGTCGGCCTGCTCCCGGTGGCCAAACTCTTCGGCCAGCTGGGGCTGTTCGGCACCATCCCGGGTGTGGTGCTGTTCCATGTCGCGTACGGACTGCCGTTCGCGGTGTTCCTGCTGCGGAACTACTTCGCCGAGCTGCCGAAGGAGATGCTGGAGGCGGCGCGCATGGACGGCGGCGGGGAGTGGCGGATCTTCACCCGGCTCATCCTGCCGGTGGGCCGTCCCGCGATCGCGTCGCTGGCCATCTTCCAGTTCCTCTGGGTCTGGAACGACATGCTGGTCGCCCTCCTCTTCGCGGACAGCGCGTCCCAGCCCCTGACCGTGGAACTCCAGTCCCAAATACGGCAGTTCGGCAGCAACATCGACGTCCTGGCCCCCGGCGCCTTCGTCTCCCTCATCGTGCCGGTGGCCGTCTTCTTCGCCTTCCAGCGGCACTTCGTGCAGGGGGTGATGGCGGGGTCGGTCAAGTAGGGACGGAACGAGCGCGGGGCTTCACTGGGTCCACGGGGGATCCAGTGAAGCCCCGAAGGCGTTACGCCGACGCCGGCGGGTACAGCGAGCGCGGCAGCTGGGAGGCCGCCGCCGTGTCCAGGAGCCACAGGGTGCGCTGCCTGCCCCGGGCGCCCGCCGCCGGGGCCTGGATCTCGCCCGCGCCCGACAGGGCGATGGCCGCCGCCTGGGCCTTGTCCTCGCCGGCGGCCAGGAGCCAGACCTCCCTGGCCGCCCGGATCGCCGGGAGGGTCAGGGTGATCCGGGTGGGCGGGGGCTTGGGGGCGCCGTGGACGCCCACCACCGTCCGTTCCGTCTCGCGGACCGCGGGCAACTCCGGGAACAGGGACGCCACATGGGTGTCCGGGCCGACGCCCAGCATCAGCACGTCGAACGTCGGCACCGCGCCGTGGTTCTCGGGGCCGGCCGCGAGGGCCAGCTCCTCGGCGTAGGCCGCCGCGGCCGCGTCCGCGTCGGTGCCGAGCGGGCCGTCCGACGCGGGCATGGCGTGCACCCGCTTGGGGTCCAGAGGCACCGCGTCCAGCAGGGCCTCGCGGGCCTGCGTGACATTGCGCTCCGGGTCACCCTCGGGCAGGAACCGCTCGTCGCCCCACCACAGGTCCAGGCGCCCCCAGTCGACGGCGTCCCGGGCCGGTGCGGCGGCCAGCGCGGCCAGCAGGCCGTTGCCGTTGCGGCCGCCGGTGAGGACCACGGACGCGGCGCCCCGGGAGGCCTGCGCGTCCACGATCTTCGTGATCAGCCGGGCCGCCGCCGCCTGCGCCATCAGCTCCTTGTCGCGGTGCACGACCAGCTGCGGAGTGCTCACTTGGCCGCCGCCTTCTTCGCCGGGGCCTTCTTTGCCGCCTTCTTCGCGGGAGCCTTGGCGGCCTCCTCGACCGGCGTCTCCACGGCGACGGCCTCCTCTTCGACCGCCGCCTCCGCGACGACCGGGTTCAGCCGCTCCACGCCGAACCGCAGCGCGGAGGCGTAGGTGTCGTCCGGGTCGAGGCGGCGCAGTTCCTCCGCGATCAGCTCGGCCGTCTCGCGGCGCTTGAGCGCCACCGCGCGGTCGGGCTGGCCCTCGATGGACAGGGTCGCCAGCGAGCCGTCCGCCCGGTCCAGGACGATCGGGCCGCAGTCGGTGGACATACGGACCGCCGTCAGGCCGGGGCCCGACGACAGCGACCGCTTCACGGGGACGTCCAGCCGGTCCGCGAGCCACATCGCCAGCAGCTCACAACTCGGATTGAACTCCTCGCCCTCCACCTCGACGTCCCGCACCTCGCAGACCACCTGGTCCAGAGCGGCCGCCAGCATCGAGCGCCACGGCGTGATCCGGGTCCAGGACAGGTCCGTGTCGCCGGGGGTGTAGGTGTCGGCGCGGGCCGACAGCTCCCGTACCGGCTGCTCGGCGGCGTAGGTGTCCGTCACCCGGCGCTGGGCGAGGGCGCCCAGCGGGTCGCTCGCCGGGTCCAGCGGCGCGTTCACCGGCCACCAGACCACGACCGGGGCGTCCGGCAGCAGCAGCGGGAGGACGACCGACTGGGCGTGGTCGACGACATCGCCGTACAGCCGCAGCACGATCGTCTCGCCCGTCCCCGCGTCCGCGCCCACCCGCACCTCGGCGTCGAGGCGGGACTTCGTGCGGTCGCGGGGCGAGCGCGAGACGCGCTTGATGACCACGAGGGTGCGCGAGGGGTGCTCGCGCGAGGCGTCGTTCGCGGCCTTGAGCGCGTCGTACGCGTTCTCCTCGTCCGTCACGATGACCAGCGTGAGCACCATGCCCACGGCAGGGGTGCCGATCGCCCGGCGCCCCTGGACGAGGGCCTTGTTTATCTTGCTGGCCGTGGTGTCCGTGAGGTCTGTCTTCATGGCCGGCGCCAGCTCCGTCCGTCTCGCTCGAGCATGTCGTCCGCCTCGACGGGACCCCAGGTACCGGCCGGGTACTGCGCCGGTGTGCCGTGCTTGTCCCAGTACTCCTCGATCGGGTCGAGGATCTTCCAGGACAGCTCGACCTCCTCGGTGCGCGGGAAGAGGTTCGAGTCGCCGAGCAGGACGTCCAGGATGAGGCGCTCGTACGCCTCCGGGCTGGACTCCGTGAAGGACTCGCCGTAGGCGAAGTCCATGGACACGTCCCGGATCTCCATGGAGGTGCCGGGCACCTTGGAGCCGAAGCGGACCGTGACGCCCTCGTCGGGCTGGACGCGGATCACGATCGCGTTCTTGCCGAGCTCCTCCGTCGCCGTGTGGTCGAAGGGGGAGTGCGGCGCCCGCTGCAGGACCACCGCGATCTCGGTGACCCGGCGGCCGAGGCGCTTTCCGGTACGCAGGTAGAAGGGGACGCCCGCCCAGCGGCGGTTGTCCACCGACAGCTTGATCGCGGCGTAGGTGTCGGTCTTCGACTTGGGGTCGATGCCCTCCTCCTGGAGGTAGCCGACCGCCTTCTCGCCGCCCTGCCAGCCGGCCGCGTACTGCGCGAACACGGTGTCCCGGCCCAGGTCCTTCGGCAGCCGTACGGCACCGAGCACCTTGGTCTTCTCCGCGGCCAGCGCGTCGGCGTCGAAGGAGGCGGGCTCCTCCATGGCCGTCAGGGCCATCAGCTGCAGGAGGTGGTTCTGGATGACGTCACGGGCGGCGCCGATGCCGTCGTAGTAGCCGGCCCGGCCGCCGATGCCGATGTCCTCGGCCATCGTGATCTGGACGTGGTCGACGAAGGACCGGTTCCAGATCGGCTCGAACATCGTGTTGGCGAAGCGCAGCGCCAGGATGTTCTGGACGGTCTCCTTGCCCAGGTAGTGGTCGATGCGGAAGACCTGGTCCGGGGCGAAGACCTCGTGCACGACCTTGTTGAGCTCCTCGGCCGACTTCAGGTCGTGGCCGAAGGGCTTCTCGATGACCGCGCGCCGCCAGGAGCCGCCCGTCTGGTCGGCGAGGCCGTGCTTCTTCAGCTGCTGGATGACCACCGGGAAGGAGCGCGGCGGCACCGACAGGTAGAAGGCGAAGTTGCCGCCCGTGCCCTGTGCCTTGTCCAGCTCCTCGATGGTGTCGCGCAGCCGCTCGAAGGCCTCGTCGTCGTCGAAGGTGCCCTGGACGAACCGCATGCCCTGGATGAGCTGGTGCCAGACCTCCTCGCGGAAGGGGGTCCGGGCGTGCTCCTTGACCGCGTCGTGGACCTCCTGGGCGAAGTCCTCGTTGGCCCACTCACGCCGGGCGAAGCCGACCAGCGAGAAACCTGGCGGCAGCAGACCCCGATTCGCGAGGTCGTACACGGCGGGCATGAGCTTCTTTCGTGACAAATCGCCCGTGACGCCGAAGATGACCAGGCCCGACGGCCCCGCGATACGCGGGAGCCGTCGGTCGGCGGGGTCACGCAGCGGATTGCTGCTCGACAAGGTTTAGCCCTCCGAGGGTGCGAGGCGCTCCAGCTCCGCCTCGGTCGACTTGAGCAGGTCGTTCCAGGACGCCTCGAACTTCTCGACGCCCTCTTCCTCCAGCAGCCGTACGACGTCGTCGTACGAGATCCCGAGCTTCTCGACGGCGTCGAGCTCGGCGCGGGCCTGCTCGTAGGTGCCGGCGACGGCGTTGCCGCGGATCTCGCCACCCTCCTCGGTGGCCTGCAGGGTGGCCTCCGGCATGGTGTTCACCGTGTTCGGCGCGACCAGCTCGTCGACGTACAGGGTCGGCTTGTAGGCCGGGTCCTTCACGCCGGTGGAGGCCCACAGCGGGCGCTGCCTGTTGGCGCCCGCCTTCTCCAGCGCGGCCCAGCGGTCGGTGCCGAAGACCTCCTCGTACGCCTGGTAGGCGAGGCGGGCGTTGGCGACGCCGGCCTTGCCGCGGGCGGCCTTGGCCTCGTCGGTGCCGAGCGCGTCGATCCGCTTGTCGATCTCGGTGTCCACCCGGGACACGAAGAAGGACGCCACGGAGTGGATCAGAGAGAGGTCGAGGCCCTTCTCCTTGGCCTTCTCCAGGCCCGCCTGGTAGGCGTCCATGACCTCGCGGTAGCGCTCGAGCGAGAAGATCAGCGTGACGTTGACGCTGATGCCGTTGCCGATCACCTCGGTGATGGCCGGCAGGCCCGCCTTGGTGGCCGGGATCTTGATCAGCGTGTTGGGGCGGTCGACCAGCCAGGCCAGCTGCTTGGCCTCGGCGACGGTCGCCTTGGTGTTGTGGGCCAGGCGCGGGTCGACCTCGATCGACACGCGGCCGTCCTGGCCGCCGGTGGCCTCGAAGACCGGGTGCAGGATGTCGGCGGCGTCGCGGACGTCCGCCGTGGTGATCATGCGGACCGCCTCTTCGACGGTGACCTTGCGGGCGGCGAGGTCGGAGAGCTGCTGCTCGTAACCGTCACCCGACGAGATGGCCTTCTGGAAGATGGTCGGGTTGGTGGTGACGCCCACGACGTGCTGCTGGTCGATCAGCTCGGCGAGGTTGCCGGACGTGATCCGCTTGCGCGACAGGTCGTCCAGCCAGATCGCCACGCCTTCCTCGGAGAGGCGCTTGAGTGCGTCTGTCATGGAATTACATCTCCTACGTGTCGTATGTGAGGCGTCAGCGCTGGGCGGCGGCGAGGGATTCCCGCGCCTTCGCGGCCACGTTCTCCGCAGTGAAGCCGTACTCCTGGAAGAGGACCTTGCCGTCGGCCGAAGCGCCGAAGTGCTCCAGCGAAACGATGCGGCCGGCGTCCCCGACGTACTTGTGCCAGGTGAGACCGATGCCCGCCTCCACGGCGACGCGCGCCTTGACCGCGGGCGGCAGGACGCTGTCCCGGTACCCCTGGTCCTGCTCCTCGAACCACTCCACCGACGGCATGGACACGACGCGCGTGGGCACCCCGTCCGCCTCGAGCTGCTCGCGGGCGGCGACGGCGACGTGCACCTCGGAACCGGTGGCGATCAGGATCACCTCGGGGGAGCCGCCCGACGCCTCGAAGAGGACGTAACCGCCCTTCGCGGCGTCCTCGTTGGGCTCGTACGTCGGCACGCCCTGACGGGTCAGCGCCAGGCCGTGCGGCTGACCCTTGCCGAAGACCTTCGTGTACCGCTTGAGGATCTCTCGCCAGGCGATGGCGGTCTCGTTGGCGTCCGCGGGGCGGACCACGTTCAGACCCGGGATGGCGCGCAGCGAGGCGAGGTGCTCGATCGGCTGGTGCGTCGGGCCGTCCTCACCGAGACCGATGGAGTCGTGCGTCCACACGTACGTCACCGGCAGGTGCATCAGGGCCGACAGACGGACGGCGTTGCGCATGTAGTCGGAGAACACCAGGAAGGTGCCGCCGTAGACGCGGGTGTTGCCGTGCAGCGTGATGCCGTTCATCTCCGCGGCCATGGAGTGCTCGCGGATGCCGAAGTGGATCGTGCGGCCGTACGGGTTCGCCTCGGGCAGCGGGTTGTCCGCCGGGAGGAACGAGGAGGTCTTGTCGATCGTCGTGTTGTTGGAGCCGGCGAGGTCGGCCGAGCCGCCCCACAGCTCCGGGACGACCGGGCCGAGCGCCTGGAGCACCTTGCCGGACGCGGCGCGGGTGGCGACACCCTTGCCGGGCTCGAACACCGGGATCGCCGACTCCCAGCCCGCGGGCAGCTCGCCCTTGCTGATGCGGTCGAACTCGGCGGCACGCTCGGGGTTGCTGTTGCGCCACTCCTGGAAGGACTTCTCCCACTCCGCCTTGGCCTGACGGCCGCGCTCCAGCGCCTGGCGGGTGTGGTCGATGACCTCGTCGGCGACCTCGAAGCTCTGCTCCGGGTCGAAGCCGAGGACGCGCTTGGTGGCCGCGACCTCGTCGTCGCCGAGCGCCGAGCCGTGCGCGGCCTCGGTGTTCTGGGCGTTCGGGGCGGGCCAGGCGATGATCGAGCGCATCGCGATGAACGACGGCTTGTCCGTGACGGCCTTGGCCTTCTGGATCGCCTCGTAGATGGCGGCCGGGTCCAGGTCGCCGTTGGCCTGCGGCTCGACGCGCTGCACGTGCCAGCCGTACGCCTCGTACCGCTTGGTGACCTCTTCCGAGACGGCCGTCTCGGTGTCGCCCTCGATCGAGATGTGGTTGTCGTCCCACAGCAGGACCAGGTTGCCGAGCTTCTGGTGGCCCGCGAGGGAGGAGGCCTCGGCGGAGATGCCCTCCTGGAGGCAGCCGTCACCGGCGATGCAGTAGATGTAGTGGTCGAACGGCGACTCACCGGCGGGAGCCTCCGGGTCGAACAGACCGCGCTCGTAGCGGGCGGCCATCGCCATGCCCACCGCGTTGGCGACACCCTGGCCGAGCGGGCCCGTGGTGGTCTCCACCCCCGTGGTGTGGCCGTACTCCGGGTGGCCGGGGGTCTTCGAGCCCCACGTACGGAACGACTTCAGGTCGTCCAGCTCCAGGCCGAAGCCGGCCAGGTACAGCTGGGTGTAGAGGGTCAGGGACGAGTGGCCCGCGGACAGCACGAAGCGGTCCCGGGCGACCCAGTCGGCATCGGCCGGGTCGTGCCGCATCACCTTCTGGAAGAGGGTGTACGCGGCGGGCGCAAGGCTCATCGCCGTACCGGGATGGCCGTTGCCGACCTTCTGTACGGCGTCGGCGGCCAGGACGCGGGCGGTGTCCACGGCCCGCTGGTCCAGTTCGGTCCACTCGAGGTCTGTGGTGGTCGGCTTGGTGCTCACCCTGGGTCAGGGCTCCTCTCCACATGTCACGCATGTCGAATCGCCGGTGCACGGAGCGCCCCGGCCGTTGTCGAGCCTACCCCCGTATGTACGTGCGTTTTTTCGAGTCATTCCAGACTGCCGGGAGTCGTCGGGATCCGCCTCCCGACTGGTCCGTACCGTGCTCGGCAAGTGAATACGAAGCCGCTCGAACGAGTGCTCAATCGAGTGCCGATCGGCTCTTCCAGCGGCCGTGCCCAACACGAGGCCACCCCCGCGAATGTCCGGGTCTGGGCAACGTCTAGAGTGGCGTGGTACGCGCGAGCCTTTACCGGGACCTCACACGGGGAGGGCTTGCTGGGATGTCTCTGTCAGGGGTGTGCGTGACGGCCGTTGAATCCCGTCCAGCGGGGATTATCGGGACGAGCCAGAGCCCGAGCCGGCGGCCGATCGGGGCCCGGGTCAAGGCGTTCGTGGCGCTGACCAAGCCGCGGATCATCGAACTGCTGCTGATCACCACCGTTCCGGTGATGTTCCTGGCGCAGCAGGGCGTGCCCGATCTGCAGCTCGTGCTGCTGACCTGCCTGGGCGGCTACCTCTCCGCGGGCGGCGCCAACGCGCTCAACATGTACATCGACCGCGACATCGACGCACTGATGGACCGCACCTCGCAGCGTCCGCTGGTCACCGGCATGGTGAGCCCGCGCGAGTGCCTGGCCTTCGGCATCACTCTCGCGGTGGTCTCGACGCTGCTGTTCGGCCTGACCGTCAACTGGCTGAGCGCCTGGCTCGCGCTCGGGGCGCTCCTCTTCTACGTCGTGGTCTACACGATGATCCTCAAGCGCCGTACCTCCCAGAACATCGTCTGGGGCGGCATCGCGGGCTGCATGCCGGTGCTGATCGGTTGGTCGTCGGTCACGAACTCGCTGTCGTGGGCGCCCGTCATCCTCTTCCTCGTCATGTTCTTCTGGACGCCGCCGCACTACTGGCCGCTGTCGATGAAGGTCAGGGAGGACTACGCGCGCGTGGGCGTGCCGATGCTCCCGGTCGTCGCCTCCAACAAGGTCGTCGCCAAGCAGATCGTGCTCTACAGCTGGGTCATGGTCGCGGTCTCTCTGCTGCTGACCCCGCTCGGCTACACGGGCTGGTTCTACACGCTGGTCGCCCTGGTGGCGGGCGGCTGGTGGCTGTGGGAGGCGCACGCCCTGCAGAACCGGGCCAAGGCCGAGGTGACGGGCGCGAAGCTGAAGGAGATGCGGCTGTTCCACTGGTCCATCACCTATGTCTCGCTGCTGTTCGTCGCGGTCGCGGTGGACCCCTTCCTGCGCTGACGTACGTCACAGTCCCCTGGCCTCGCCAGTCGATCTACCGGTGAGTAGCATCCTGACCATGGCAGACACGCAAGCGGTTGACGCGAAGGCCGAGCGCCGGGTGGCCAAGCTGGCCAAGCAGATCAGCGCCTTCTCCAAGGCACACGGCGGCGCCGAGGGCCAGGTGGCCTACATCGGCGAGCGCGGCGCCCGGATCGTCCTCGTCGGCGAGGACGGCGGCTGGGGCGACCTGGTGGCCCCGACCTACCAGATCGCCGAACAGGCGGTGGCCAAGGCGGGCATCACTGTTCACGAAGAGTTCGACGGCGAGTTCGCGGCGAAGGTCAGGACCGGCCCGTACGAGTGGTCCCGGATGGCCGGAATCCAGGTCGGCGGACCGAAGAACGGCTGAGGCGTTCCGCCCGCACCCCTCACCCCGGTCCACCCGTTAAGCCCCGTAAAGGCGAGCGCGGGGAGTCCGGATGATCGAAACGCCGTCCCTCGTGGACCAGTACTGCCACGGAGTGCTCCGCACCGAGCTGGGTCTCGGCACGTTCGAGGCCCGGCTCGCGCGGACCGAGGGGCCGCCCGCTCCCGGCACGACCCTCTTCGACACGCAGACGGGTTTCGCCGTACGACGCTGGTGCCCCCCGCTGCTCGGCCTGGAACCGCACTGCCCGCCCGCCCGCTATCTCGCCCGGCGCCGGGAACTCGGCGTACTGGAGGCGGGCCGGCGGCTGCTGCGCGGCAGCGGCATCACGACGTACCTGGTCGACACCGGGCTGCCCGGGGACCTCACCGGACCCGAGGAGCTGGCCTGCGCCGGGGCCGCCGACGCGCATGAGATCGTGCGCCTGGAACTCCTCGCGGAACAGGTCGCCGACACCTCCGGGACCGTCGAGTCCTTCCTGGCCAACCTCGCCGAGTCGGTCCACGGCGCCGCGACGCACGCGGTCGCCTTCACCTCGGTGGCGGGCGTGCGGCACGGTCTTGCACTGGCACCCGAACCGCCGGGTCCGGGCGAGGTGCGCGGCGCGGCCGGGCGCTGGCTCGCCGGGCGGCGGGTGGGCGGGGAGCTGACCGATCCGGTGCTGCTACGGCATCTGCTGTGGAGCGCGGTCGCCTCGGGACTGCCGCTCCAGCTGCACGCGGGGCTCGGTGAACCGGGACTGCGCATCGACCGCACGGACCCGGTCCTGCTGACCGACTTCGTGCGCGCCACGGCGGGGCTCGGCACCGACCTGATCCTGCTCCACGGCTATCCGTACCACCGCCAGGCCGCCCACCTGGCCGGCGTCTTCCCCCACGTCTACGCCGACTCCGGCGCCGCGCTGGTCCGCACCGGCGCCCGCGCGGCGACGGTCCTCGCCGAGATCCTGGAACTCGCCCCCTTCGGCAAGATCCTCTTCTCCAGCGGCGGCCAGGAACTCCCGGAACTGCACGTCGTCGGCGCCCGCCTCTTCCGCGAGGCCCTCGGCCGCGTCCTCGGCACCTGGGTCGCGGAGAGCGCCTGGTCACTGACGGACGCCCGGCGCGTGGCCGGCCTGATCGCGGCGGGGAACGCCCGGCGGGTGTACGGGCTGGACTGAGCCCTCGACGGGGGTACGGGCGGACTGAGCCGGGCTCAGGCCTTGCTGAGCGCTGCCTCGGCCGCCGGGCCCGGCACCGCGACCTCCGCCGACGGCCGTTCCCTGAGTGCCAGCAGCACCCGCAGGGTGCCGATCCACACCAGGCAAGAGCCGAACATGTGGGCTCCCACCAGGATCTCGGGCAGGTCGGTGAAGTACTGCACGTAGCCGATGACGCCCTGGCCGAGGAGGACCAGGAACAGGTCGCGGGTACGGGCGAGGGGGCCGGGCGGGGCGTCGACCGCCTTGAGGACGAACCACAGGGCGAAGGTCAGGGTCACCACGATCCAGGCCAGGACCGCGTGCAGCCTGCTGACGTTCTCCCAGTCCAGCGGCATCCGCTCGACCTCGCTGGAGTCACCCGCGTGCGGACCCGCGCCGGTGACGACGGTGCCGACCGCGATCAGCAGGACCGTGGCCACCACCATGACCCGGACCAGCTGCTGCACCGACTTGCCGACCAGCGGGCGAGGCGCCTCGTCGCCTTCGCGGGTGCGCTGCCACATCACCGTGGCGACCGCGATCAGCGCCGTGGAGAGCAGGAAGTGCGCGGCGACCGTGTAGGGGTTCAGACCGACCAGCACGACGATCCCGCCGAGGATCGCGTTGCCCATCACCACCCAGAACTGCGCCCAGCCCAGCCGGGTCAGGCTGCGCCGGTACGGCTTCTCGGAGCGCGCGGCGATGATCGCCCAGCCGACGGCGGCGCACAGCACGTACGTCAGCAGACGGTTGCCGAACTCGATGTAGCCGTGGATGCCCATCTCAGCGGTGTTGTTGATCGAGTCCTCGGTGCACTTCGGCCAGGTCGGGCAGCCGAGCCCGGAACCGGTGAGCCGCACGGCGCCGCCGGTGACCACGATGACCACCGACATGACGAGGGCGGCGAGGGCCGCCCGCTGAACCGTCCTCGGATCCGGGGTCCAGCGTGCGGCGATGAAGGCGAGCGGGTTGCGCACGGCCGCTACGGCGTCGGCGCGGGTCAGGTTTGGCACGCGCCCTATCGTAGGCCCGGGCTTGTGCACGCTTTCACGAGGGGTTACTCCCAGCGGAAGAACTTCCCCGCCGCGGCCAGCCCGGCCACCGCCCACACCGCGAGAACGCCCAGGTCGGCCCAGGGCATCCCGGCCCCGTCCCGGAGCACGTCCCGCAGTCCGTCCGACAGCGCCGCGATCGGCAGCAGCCCGAGCACGTCCTGTGCCGCGTCCGGGAACTTGTCCAGCGGCACGATGACCCCGCCGCCCACCAGAAGCAGCAGGAAGACCAGGTTGGCGGCGGCGAGCGTGGCCTCGGCCTTCAGGGTGCCCGCCATGAGCAGGCCGAGGCCGGAGAAGGCGGCCGTGCCGAGGATCAGCAGCAGCACCACGGCCAGCGGGTTGCCCTGCGGGTCCCAGCCGAGCGCGAAGGCGATGACGGTCACCAGCAGTACCTGGAGCACCTCGGTGACCAGGACCGACAGGGTCTTCGCCGTCATCAGGCCCCAGCGGGGGAGCGGGGAGGAGGCGAGGCGCTTGAGGACGCCGTAGCGGCGCTCGAAGCCCGTGGCGATGGCCTGGCCCGTGAACGCCGTGGACATCACCGCGAGGGCGAGGATGCCGGGGGCGAGGAAGTCGACGGCCTCGCCCGCACCGGTGTCCACGACGTCCACCGTGCTGAACAGGACCAGCAGCAGGGTCGGGATGATCACGGTGAGCAGCAGCTGCTCGCCGTTGCGCAGGAGCATCCTCGTCTCCAGCGCCGCCTGCGCCATGATCATGCGGGGAAGCGGGGCGGCCCCGGGCTTCGGGGCGTACGTACCCACGGTCACGAGCGCAGCTCCTTGCCGGTCAGTTCCAGAAAGACGTCTTCCAGGGTGTGCCGTTCCACCGAGATCTTCTCCGGCATCACCCCGTGCTGGGCGCACCAGGAGGTGACCGTGGCGAGGAGTTGCGGGTCGACCTTGCCGGCCACCCGGTACGAGCCCGGGGTCAGCTCCGCCGCCGTGCAGTCGGCGGGGAGGGCCTTGAGCAGGGAACCGACGTCGAGGCCCGGGCGCCCGGTGAAGCGCAGGGTGTTCTCGGCGCCGCCGCGGCACAGCTCCTCGGGGGAGCCCTGGGCGATGACCCGGCCCGCGTCGATGATCGCCACGTCGTCGGCGAGCTGCTCGGCCTCGTCCATGTAGTGGGTCGTGAGGATCACCGAGACGCCGTCCGTGCGCAGGTCGCGCACCAGGTCCCAGGTCGCCCGACGCGCCTGCGGGTCGAGGCCGGCCGTCGGCTCGTCCAGGAACACCAGCTCCGGGCGGCCCACGACGGCCATGGCGAGCGCGAGCCGCTGCTGCTGGCCGCCGGAGAGGCGGCGGTAGCTGGTCCGGCCGCAGCTGCCGAGGCCGAGGCGTTCGACGAGGGCGTCCACGTCGAGGGGGTGGGCGTGCAGCTTGGCCACATGGCGGAGCATCTCGCCGGCCCGGGCGCCCGAGTAGACGCCGCCGGACTGGAGCATGACGCCGATCCGGGGCCGCAGCTCACCGGACTGCCGCACCGGGTCGAGGCCCAGGACGCGTACGGTCCCGGAGTCGGGCTTGCGGTACCCCTCGCAGGTCTCGACCGTGGTCGTCTTGCCCGCGCCGTTGGGTCCGAGCACGGCGGTCACACCCGCCCGGGCCACCAGGTCCAGGCCGTCCACCGCGGTCTTCGTGCCGTACCGCTTCACCAGGGCCTGCACTTGGACCACGGGCTCAGTTCGCATGGCTCAAGAGTCTAGGTAGCCGCCCGCCCGCCCGGACCCGGGGGTGCCCCGCTCCAGCCGGGCCGAGCGCGGGGGAGGGTTCAGATCTCCTCCGCCGAGGGGCGATGGATCTCCAGCCACCGCCGGGCGTAGGCCACCGCGTCCGTGACGGGGAACAGCCGCACGTCGGCGGCGCCCACCTTGCCCCGTACGACGGGACGGTCCCGCTCGAAGTCGTGGCCCAGCTCGTCGAACCGGTCCGAGCTGATCGACACCTCGGTGACGGTCTCCCAGCCCAGCGGGCCGGGGCGGCCCACCTTCACCAGGGGAGCGGGGATGCGGTACTCGGCGAGATGGAAGCTGGTGCAGGCGTCGTAGCCGGCCCCGAGGAGCAGCACGCGCGCGTGGAGCGCCTCCAGACGGGCCAGCGGGCTGCGCTCGCCGAGCCGGCAGTCGGTGGCGTGTCCGTCGAGGATGTCCGCCGCGCGCGGGCCGACGGCGGCGAAGGAGGTCTGCGGATGGGCGCTGCGCAGGGCGCCGGGCCAGGTCCGTACCGTCTCCGGGATCACGCCGACCCCGCGCGTGGGCGTCACACGGGGGTCGTAGGAGGGCATCGTCGCCCGGATCGGCTCCCACCATTCCTCGGGAACCGGCGGGTGTCCCCAGACGGCCGGGTCGGAGAGGTCGCCCGACTGGGTGGGAACCACGAGCGTGCCCTCTTGGCCGAGTGCGTCGAGAAGACCTTGGACGACTGCCACGGCCCCTCCGCAGACCCAGCCGAGTGAGCTGAGGGAGGCGTGCGCGAGAAGGATTTCGCCGGGTTTGACACCCAGCTCGCGAAGGCCCTCGGCGATGGTCGTCCGCGTGACAAGTGGGCCGGTCGGAGGGGGTGTCGACATGCCTCGGGAGTCTCCCGGACCAGGGCGTGGGACGCCACCGATTTACATCCCTGTTTGATCGATCAAAGATCGTTTCCCCAGGTCAGATTAGGTAAACCTAAGTGACGCAGGGCACCGTCCACGGGTTCGGACGGCGCTTGCCCGACTCTGAGGAATTACGCAACAATGGCGTTGTGAAAAACGTCGGCGAGGCCCACGAGGAACTCGCGACCGGTGAGCGGTCCACCCGCAACCGGGTCGCGCGGTCCATCCTGGACCACGGCCCGTCGACCGTCGCCGAGCTGGCCGGACGGCTGGGGCTGACCCAGGCCGCCGTGCGACGGCATCTGGACGCGCTCGTCGGCGACGAGGTGGTGGAGGCGCGGGAGCAGCGGGTGTACGGCGCGCGGACGCGCGGGCGGCCCGCCAAGGTCTTCGCGCTCACCGACTGCGGACGCGACGCCTTCGATCAGTCGTACGACAAGCTCGCCGCGGACGCCCTGCGCTTCATCCAGGAGCGGTTCGGCGGGGACGAGGCCGTCGTCGAGTTCGCCCGGGCGCGGATCGCCGAACAGGCCACCGCCTACCGCGAGGCCATCGAGGCCGCCGCCCCCGAGGAGCGCACCGAAGCCCTGGCCAAGGCCTTGAGCGCAGACGGGTACGCTGCTACCGCGCGGAGCGCACCGGTCGGCGAACAGCTGTGCCAGCACCACTGCCCCGTCGCTCATGTCGCGGAAAAGTTCCCGCAGCTCTGCGAGGCGGAGACCGAGATCTTCTCCCAGCTGCTCGGAACCCACGTGCAGCGACTGGCGACCATCGCGCACGGCGACGGCGTCTGCACGACGTTCATCCCCAAGATTTCCCACAACGCATCTGCAAGCACGGCCGGGAGGAACCCCGCATGACTCTCCCTACGGAGACTGCTCACCCCGAACTCGAGGGCCTGGGCAAGTACGAATACGGCTGGGCCGACTCCGACGAGGCCGGCGCCTCTGCCAAGCGCGGTCTGAACGAGGACGTCGTCCGGGACATCTCCGCGAAGAAGTCCGAGCCGGAGTGGATGACCAAGCTCCGCCTCAAGGGCCTGCGCCTGTTCGACAAGAAGCCCATGCCGAACTGGGGCTCGGACCTCTCGGGCATCGACTTCGACAACATCAAGTACTTCGTACGCTCCACGGAGAAGCAGGCGGAGTCCTGGGAGGACCTGCCCGAGGACATCAAGAACACGTACGACAAGCTCGGCATCCCGGAGGCGGAGAAGCAGCGCCTCGTCGCCGGTGTCGCGGCGCAGTACGAGTCCGAGGTCGTCTACCACCAGATCCGCGAGGACCTGGAGGAGCAGGGCGTCATCTTCCTCGACACCGACACGGCTCTGAAGGAGCACCCGGAGCTCTTCCAGGAGTACTTCGGCACCGTCATCCCGGTCGGTGACAACAAGTTCGCGTCGCTGAACACCGCCGTGTGGTCGGGCGGCTCCTTCATCTACGTCCCGCCGGGCGTGCACGTGGAGATCCCGCTCCAGGCCTACTTCCGTATCAACACGGAGAACATGGGCCAGTTCGAGCGGACCCTGATCATCGTCGACGAGGGTGCCTACGTGCACTACGTCGAGGGCTGCACCGCCCCGATCTACAAGTCGGACTCGCTGCACTCCGCGGTCGTCGAGATCATCGTCAAGAAGAACGCCCGCTGCCGTTACACGACCATCCAGAACTGGTCGAACAACGTCTACAACCTGGTCACCAAGCGCGCCGTGGCGTACGAGGGCGCGACCATGGAGTGGATCGACGGCAACATCGGCTCCAAGGTGACGATGAAGTACCCGGCCGTCTACCTGATGGGCGAGCACGCCAAGGGCGAGACCCTGTCGATCGCCTTCGCGGGCGAGGGGCAGCACCAGGACGCCGGTTCCAAGATGGTCCACATGGCGCCGAACACCTCCTCCAACATCGTGTCGAAGTCCGTGGCGCGTGGTGGCGGCCGTACCTCCTACCGCGGTCTGGTCGAGATCGGCGAGGGCGCGGCCGGGTCGAAGTCCAACGTGCTGTGCGACGCGCTGCTCGTGGACACCATCTCCCGCTCCGACACCTACCCGTACGTCGACGTCCGCGAGGACGACGTGTCCATGGGTCACGAGGCGACCGTCTCCAAGGTCTCCGAGGACCAGCTCTTCTACCTGATGAGCCGCGGTCTCAGCGAGTTCGAGGCGATGGCGATGATCGTGCGCGGCTTCGTCGAGCCGATCGCCAAGGAGCTGCCCATGGAGTACGCCCTCGAGCTCAACCGGCTGATCGAGCTGCAGATGGAAGGCGCGGTCGGTTAAGACCGGCGCCCGTACAGCAGCCAGCGAAACCTGACGTAGGAAGAGAGCAGACCGACAGCCATGGCTGAGGCTCAGAACACCCCTGTGGGCTCCACCACCGCGGGCCAGATCGCGGTGGCCGCCGAGTCCACCGTCGCCACGCGCATGAGCGCGCCCCCCTCCTTCGACGTGGCGGACTTCCCGGTCCCGCACGGCCGTGAGGAGGAGTGGCGGTTCACCCCGCTGGAGCGCCTGCGCGGCCTGCACGACGGCACCGCCGCCGCCACCGGCGACGGCGTGAAGGTCACCGTCGAGGCGCCCGCGGGTGTCGTCGTCGAGACCGTCGGCCGCGAGGACGCGCGGCTCGGCAAGGCGGGCACCCCGGTGGACCGCATCGCGGCCCAGGCGTACTCCGCCTTCGAGAAGGCCTCGGTCGTGACCGTGCCGAAGGAGACCGTGCTCACCGAGCCGATCCGCATCGCGGTGCACGGCGAGGGCGGTACCGCCTTCGGCCACCAGGTCATCGAGCTCGGCGCCTTCGCCGAGGCCGTCGTGGTCATCGACCACACCGGTGACGCGGTGCTCGCCGCCAACGTCGACTACCTGCTGGGCGACGGCGCCAAGCTGACCGTCGTCTCCGTCCAGGACTGGGACGAGAAGGCCGTGCACGTGGCCCAGCACAACGCCCTGGTCGGCCGGGACGCGAGCTTCAAGTCCGTGGTCGTCACCTTCGGTGGCGACGTGGTGCGGCTGCACCCGCGCGTGAACTACGCGGGCACCGGCGGCGAGGCCGAGCTGCTCGGTCTGTACTTCACCGACGCCGGTCAGCACCAGGAGCACCGCCTCCTGGTCGACCACAACACCCCGCACTGCAAGTCGAACGTCGTCTACAAGGGCGCCCTCCAGGGTGAGCAGGCGCACGCGGTGTGGATCGGCGACGTGCTCATCGAGGCCAAGGCCGAGGGCACGGACACGTACGAGATGAACCGCAACCTGGTCCTCACCGACGGCGCCCGCGTCGACTCGGTGCCGAACCTGGAGATCGAGACCGGCGAGATCGTCGGCGCCGGCCACGCCTCCGCGACCGGCCGCTTCGACGACGAGCAGCTCTTCTACCTGATGGCCCGCGGCATCCCGGAGCACGAGGCGCGCCGCCTCGTCGTCCGCGGCTTCTTCGCCGAGCTGGTCCAGCAGATCGGTGTCGACGACATCGAGGAGCGGCTCATCGCGAAGATCGAGGAGGAGCTGGAGGCTTCGGTCGCATGACCACCTTCGTACGCGCCTGTGGGCTGAGCGAGCTGGAGGAGGACACCCCGAAGCGGGTGGAACTCGACGGCACGCCGGTCTCGGTCGTCCGTACCGAGGGGGAGGTGTTCGCCATCCACGACATCTGCTCCCACGCGAACGTCTCGCTCTCCGAGGGCGAGGTGGAGGACTGCCAGATCGAGTGCTGGCTGCACGGCTCCGCGTTCGACCTCCGCACCGGCAAGCCGTCCGGCCTTCCCGCGACGCGCCCCGTCCCCGTATACCCCGTAAAGATCGAAGGGGACGACGTGCTCGTCTCCCTCAACCAGGAGTCCTGAGGCACCCATGGCTACGCTTGAAATCCGAGACCTGCGCGTCACCGTCGAGGCCGACAACGCCGAGAAGGAGATCCTCAAGGGCGTCGACCTCACCGTGAAGCAGGGCGAGACGCACGCCATCATGGGCCCCAACGGCTCCGGCAAGTCGACCCTCGCCTACTCCCTCGCCGGTCACCCGAAGTACACGATCACGGGCGGCACCGTCACCCTCGACGGCGAGGACGTCCTGGAGATGTCCGTCGACGAGCGCGCCCGCGCCGGCCTGTTCCTGGCGATGCAGTACCCGGTCGAGGTTCCCGGTGTCTCCGTGTCGAACTTCCTCCGTACCTCCGCCACCGCGGTCCGCGGCGAGGCCCCCAAGCTGCGCACCTGGGTGAAGGAGGTCAAGGAGGCCATGGAGCGCCTCAACATGGACCCCTCCTTCGCCGAGCGCAACGTCAACGAGGGCTTCTCCGGCGGTGAGAAGAAGCGCCACGAGATCCTTCAGCTGGAGCTGCTCAAGCCGAAGGTCGCGATCCTCGACGAGACCGACTCCGGTCTCGACGTCGACGCCCTGCGCATCGTCTCCGAGGGTGTCAACCGCGTCCGCGAGACCGGTGAGGTCGGCACCCTGCTGATCACCCACTACACGCGCATCCTGCGCTACATCAAGCCGGACTACGTCCACGTCTTCTCCGGCGGCCGCATCGTCGAGTCCGGCGGCGCCGAGCTCGCCGACAAGCTGGAGAACGAGGGTTACGAGGCTTACACGAAGGGTGGCGCATCCGAGTGACACAGCTGCCGGGCCTCCTCGACGCAGAGGCGCTCCGCAAGGACTTCCCGATCCTGGAGCGGGTGCTCCACGACGGCAAGAAGCTCGTGTACCTGGACAACGCGGCGACCTCGCAGACGCCGCGCCAGGTGCTCGACGTGCTCTCCGAGTACTACGAGCAGCACAACGCCAACGTCCACCGCGGTGTGCATGTGCTCGCCGAGGAGGCCACGGCGCTGTACGAGGGCGCGCGGGACAAGGTCGCCGAGTTCATCAACGCGCCCAGCCGCGACGAGGTGATCTTCACCAAGAACGCCTCGGAGTCCCTCAACCTCGTGGCCAACATGCTGGGCTGGGCCGATGAGCCCTACCGCGTGGACCACGAGACCGAGATAGTCATCACCGAGATGGAGCACCACTCCAACATCGTGCCGTGGCAGCTGCTCGCGCAGCGCACGGGCGCGAAGCTGAAGTGGTTCGGTCTCACTGACGACGGCCGTCTCGACCTGTCGAACATCGACGAGATCATCACCGAGAAGACGAAGATCGTCTCGTTCGTGCTGGTGTCGAACATCCTCGGCACGGTCAACCCGGTCGAGACGATCATCCGCCGGGCCCAGGAGGTCGGTGCGCTCGTCTGCATCGACGCCTCCCAGGCCGCCCCCCACATGCCGCTGGACGTGCAGGCCCTGCAGGCCGACTTCGTGGCCTTCACCGGCCACAAGATGTGCGGCCCGACCGGCATCGGCGTCCTCTGGGGCCGCCAGGAGCTGCTGGAGGACCTGCCTCCGTTCCTCGGCGGCGGCGAGATGATCGAGACGGTGTCGATGCACTCGTCGACGTACGCCCCCGCCCCGCACAAGTTCGAGGCGGGCACCCCGCCGATCGCGCAGGCGGTCGGTCTGGGCGCGGCGATCGACTACCTGAACTCGATCGGCATGGACAAGATCCTCGCCCATGAGCACGCGCTCACCGAGTACGCCGTGCGGCGCTTCCAGGAGGTCCCGGACCTGCGGATCATCGGCCCCACCACGGCCGAGGACCGGGGCGCGGCGATCTCCTTCACGCTCGGTGACATCCACCCGCACGACGTCGGCCAGGTGCTGGACGAGCAGGGCATCGCGGTCCGCGTGGGCCACCACTGCGCCCGTCCGGTCTGCCTGCGGTACGGAATTCCTGCGACCACGCGAGCGTCGTTCTATCTGTACTCCACGCCGGCCGAGATCGACGCACTGGTGGACGGCCTGGAGCACGTCCGGAACTTCTTCGGCTGAGAGGCGTGCTGGAACCGTGAAGCTTGACTCGATGTACCAGGAAGTCATCCTGGACCACTACAAGAACCCGCACGGGCGGGGCTTGCGGGACGGCGACGCCGAGGTGCACCACGTCAACCCGACGTGCGGTGACGAGATCACCCTCCGGGTGAAGTACGACGGCACGACGATCAAGGACGTCAGCTACGAGGGCCAGGGCTGCTCGATCAGTCAGGCCTCGGCCTCCGTGCTGAACGAGCTGCTGGTCGGCAAGGAGCTGGCCGACGCGCAGAAGATCCAGGCGACCTTCCTGGAGCTGATGCAGTCCAAGGGCAAGATCGAGCCCGACGACGCGATGGAGGACGTCCTGGAGGACGCGGTCGCGTTCGCGGGTGTCTCCAAGTACCCGGCGCGGGTGAAGTGCGCTCTCCTGAGCTGGATGGCGTGGAAGGACGCGACGGCCCAGGCCCTGGGCGGAGCCGACGCCGAAAGGAAGACCGCATGAGCGAGACCGTTGAGATGAAGCCCGCCTCGGAAGAGGAGATCCGCGAGGCGCTGTACGACGTCGTCGACCCCGAGCTGGGCATCGACGTCGTCAACCTCGGCCTGATCTACGGCATCCACATCGACGACGCGAACATCGCGACCATCGACATGACCCTGACCTCGGCGGCCTGTCCGCTGACCGATGTCATCGAGGACCAGGCCAAGTCCGCCACGGACGGCCTCGTCAGCGAGCTGCGCATCAACTGGGTCTGGATGCCGCCGTGGGGCCCGGACAAGATCACGGACGACGGCCGCGAGCAGCTTCGGGCGCTTGGCTTCAACGTCTGAGACGTACCCGCGGACTGTGGAAGCGGCGATGCCCCGAGGGCGTCGCCGCTTCCGGCGTTTTCAGCTCACGACCTGAAACGCCGAGTCCGCCCGGTAGAGCTCGCTCGACTGGAACGGGTCCAGACGCAAGCGGAAGTCCTGGTGGCGCAGGTAGCGGCCGGGATGGTTGACCGACTCCAGCATGATCGCGCCGGGGTGGGTGGTGGCGCGGGGGCAGAAGGTGGCGTCCTGGGAGAACAGGGCGGAGCCGTCGTTCGGTTCGGCGCGCAGGACGAAGTCGCGGTGGCGCAGGTAGCGGCCGTCAGCGGTGGCGAAGGAGTAACAGGAGGGCCTGGCCAGGCCCTTGAGCAGCCTGACGGGCGAGGCGGGGGCGCCGAGGACGACCAGGCCGTCGGTGATCTGCCAGTGCCGGTCCGGGTAGTTGACCGAGCGAAGGGTACGCCAGGGGCTGGTGGCGGTCGGTTTCGGGCTCGGTGACGCGGGCGGGGACTCCTTGTGGGTGGTGGTCGGCGCCGGGCCGGGGGTCCCGGTCTTCGGCGGGTGCGTGGCGGGGCGTTCTGCGGCCCTGCTCGGCAGGGGACCGGGTGTCGTAGGGCCGGCGGAGGGGCCGGCGAAAGAGATCAGGCCCGGCGGGTAGGCGCCCGTCGATTCCGCCGCCGAGCGTGACGGATCGTCAGGCGTCGTGCGGGTCACGGCTATCGCCGTCACGCACGCGGCGACGGTGACCAGCGCCAGGGCTCCGGCCAGCCAGAGGCGGCGCGTGCCCGGGGTCCGGGAGGTGTCCGGTGCCCAGCCGCTCTCCCAGGAACGCTCCTGAGGGGGCCGGGACTTGTCGTGTGGCATGCGCTTTCCTTCGGCGGCGTCGTGGGGTCACGGCCGCGGTATGCGATGGCCCGGTATGTGAACGGTGAAACAGTAGTGGAGCGGGTGACTGCTCGAACGGGCGTTTAACCAACTCGAAGCGAGCGCTTTCCGCGACGTGCGATCCGTGCGGCGGAGGAGGAGGGCCGCAGCGTTGTGTACGGCCGTACGCATCGCTGTGTACGCTTGTACGCATGGGATACCTGACGCTCGCCGGTGCCATCGCCGCCGAGGTGGCCGCGACCACCGCCATGAAGTACAGCGCGGGCTTCAGCCGGCTCTGGCCTTCGCTGCTGACGGCACTCGGTTACGTCATCTCCTTCGCGCTGCTCGCCCAGACCCTGAAGACGGTCGGCATCGGCGCCGCCTACGCGATCTGGGCCGGCGTCGGCACCGCGAGCATCGCCGTCATCGGCCTCGTGGCCTTCGGCGAGGCACTGACGCTGACCAAGGTCACGGGGATCCTGCTGATAGTCGCGGGGGTCGTGGTCCTGAACCTGGGAGGGGCGCACTGATGGCCCGGCGCTACGACCCGGAGCGACGGCAGCGGATCATCGACGCGGCGATCCGGGTCGTGGGCGCGAAGGGGCTCGCCGGGCTGACCCACCGCTCGGTGGCGGCCGAGGCGGATGTCCCGCTCGGCTCGACGACGTACCACTTCGCGACCCTCGACGAGCTGATGGTCGCCGCCCTGCGCCAGGCGAACGAGGGCTTCGCCAAGGTCATCGCGGCGCGCGGGGCCCTGTCCGACCCGACGGCCGACCTCGCGGACGAACTGGCCGGCTGGATGGGCGAGTGGCTCGCGGGCGACCGCACCGGGGTGGAGCTGGAGTACGAGCTGTACCTGGCCGCACTCCGCCGCCCCGCCCTGCGTCCGGTCGCCGCCGAGTGGGCGGAGGATCTGGCGGAACTGCTCGGCCGCCGCACCGACCGGGTCACGGCCCGGGCGCTGGTGGCCCTGATGGACGGGATCTGCCTCCAGGTACTGCTCACCGGGGCACCGTACGAGGAGAGGTACGCGCGCGAGATGCTGGGCCGGATCATCGGCGCCTGAGCGGCCTGTCCGAGCCGCCCGTCGGGGCCGGCCGGCACAGGCGTGAACCCTCGACGCCCCTTCGGGGAACAGCGGGTGACATGCTCAGCCAGATCCCCTGCCCCGGAGGGCCCGTGACTGGACCGCCAGCACCACGCGAGGACGCCGACGTCGTGCTCCAGTCCCTGGAGGAGCCGGAACTCTTCGCCCGGCTCTACGACAAATACGCCCCCGACATCCACCACTACGTCACCCGCCGCCTCGGCACCGGCGCGGCGGACGACATCACCGCCGAGACCTTCCTCATCGCGTTCCGCACCCGCTCCCGCTACGACACCGACCGGCCCAACGCCCGCCCCTGGCTCTACGGCATCGCGGGCAACCTCGTCGGCAAGCAGCGCCGTACCGAGGTGCGGGCCCTGCGCGCGCTGGCCCGCACCGGCCACGACCCGGTGGCCGAGTCCTGGTCCGAACGGGCCGACGAGCGGCTCGCCGCCCAGTCCGCGAACGCCCCGCTCGCCGGAGCGCTGGCAGGTCTCTCGGCCGGCGACCGGCATGTGCTGCTGCTCGTCGCCTGGGCCGACCTGACCTATCAGGAGGTCGCCGAGGCACTCGGCATCCCCGTCGGCACCGTCCGCTCGCGGCTCAACCGGGCCCGCCGCAAGGTCCGCACGGCGCTCGGCGCCGATCCCGCATTCACGCTCGACGCCACGGAGGTGGTCTGACGATGGACGAGATGACGGCGGTCCGCGAGCTGCGGGCCGAGGCGCCCCGGGCACGCCGGGCCGACCTGGTCACCGGGCGGGAGAAGCTGCTGGCCGAAGCCGGCCCCGGCGGCCGGGTGCGCAGGCTGCGGGCCGACTGGCGATTGGCCGCGGTCGGCGCGACCGCCGCGATCGTCGTGGCCGCAGTGGTCGGCACCCAGGTGGCGGGTGGCTCCGGCGAGACACAGCCGGGCAGTCGGCCGGGCTACACCATCGAACTGGGCAGCGCGAAGGACCTGCTCAACGACGCGGCGGACGCGATGGCCGCGGGTGGCGGGGTCAGCGCCCAGGACGGTCAGTGGATCTACACGAAGACCGTCGAGACCAACCTGTCCGACGACGAACGGCCCGGCCCGCGGACCGAGGAACACTGGACGAAGTACGCCGACCCGGCCATGGAGGACGGCAAGGCGGGCGACGACCACTCGCCCAGGGAGCAGGCCGAGTTCCTCCGGAGCCTGCCGGACGACCCGGCGCGGGTCCGCGCGGAGGCGCGCGCCTTCTACCACGCCACCGACGACTCCGAGAGCCGCACCGAGCACGAGTACCGGGCGCTCACCGTGCTCCTCAGCCGCGCGTACGTCTACGAAGCCGAGGACCTCGCCAAGGTCTACCGGGCGCTGGCCACGATCCCGGGGGTTCGGGCCGCGAACGTCGAGGACGCGGCCGGTCGCGACGCGATCGCCCTCTACCTCAAGAGCGACCGCCCGGGCCAGGACCGGGACGAGACGCTCATCGACCCGGTCACCCACCTCTACAGCGGCGTCCGCTGGGTGAGCGGCAAGGACGAAGCGGAGTGGAAGAAGGGTGACGCCGTCATCAGCCTCGCCCTGCTGCGGACGGCGGTCGTGGACCAGCGGGGCGAGCGGCCCTGACCTGGCGTTCGGTGCGCCCGGCACGTGAGATGCCGGGCGCACCGGTTCGCTCCGGTGGGCCCGGAGAAGTTAGGTTGCCCTCATGACCGACACGACTGCACCTCGCACCACCGGCGCCGTTGCCGCTGGCCTCGCCACGATCGCCGCCGACGGCACCGTCCTCGACACCTGGTTCCCCGCGCCCGAGCTGTCCGCCGAGCCCGGCCCGTCCGGCACGGAGCGGCTGTCCGCCGAGCGTGCCGTGGAACTGCTCGGCGAGGGCGCCGCGAAGGCGATCGGCCCGGACGCGCGCCGGGGCGTAGAGGTGGTGGCGGTTCGCACAGTCATCTCCGCCCTCGACGCGAAGCCGATCGACGCCCACGACGTCTACCTGCGCCTGCACCTCCTCTCCCACCGCCTGGTCAAGCCGCACGGCCAGAGCCTGGAGGGCATGTTCGGCTTCCTCGCCAACGTCGCCTGGACCTCGCTCGGCCCGGTCGCCGTCGACGACATCGAGAAGGTCCGCCTCAACGCCCGCGCTGAGGGCCTGCACCTCCAGGTGACCTCGATCGACAAGTTCCCGCGCATGACGGACTACGTGGCGCCGAAGGGCGTGCGCATCGCCGACGCCGACCGGGTCCGCCTCGGCGCTCACCTCGCCGAGGGCACGACGGTCATGCACGAGGGCTTCGTCAACTTCAACGCCGGCACGCTCGGTACGTCGATGGTCGAGGGCCGGATCTCCGCGGGTGTCGTCATCGGCGACGGGTCGGACATCGGTGGCGGCGCGTCGACCATGGGCACGCTGTCCGGTGGCGGCAACGTGATCATCTCGGTCGGCGAGCGGTGCCTGATCGGCGCGGAGGCCGGTGTGGGCATCGCGCTGGGCGACGAGTGCGTGGTGGAGGCGGGGCTGTACGTCACCGCGGGTACGCGCGTCACGATGCCGGACGGGCAGATCGTGAAGGCTCGTGAGTTGTCCGGGGCGTCGAACATCCTGTTCCGGCGGAACTCGGTGACCGGCACGGTGGAGGCTCGGCCGAACAATGCGGTGTGGGGCGGCCTGAACGAGATTCTGCACAGCCACAACTAGCCTCGCCGAAGCGGCCGTTGGGCAGTGGGGGAGCTGCGGGGCGGTGGGGCTGGTCGCGCACACGCGGCGGAGCCGCATGGCGACACAGCCCCGCGCCCCTCAAGCGGGAAGACCTGCAGCGAACTCCTCCAGTGACCTGAAATCCGGCTCCCGCAGACCGATTCTCGGGTTCACGTGGTGCAGCAGCGCGGGGCCCGGGTGATGTGCCTCCACGTACCCCGCGTCCGCCTCGCTCTGTTCGTCGTCCACCCACGCGAACGGGCGGCCCGCCGCGTACTCCACGATCGCCTGCGTCTTCCAGTGGACGCCGTCCGGGCGTTCCGCGAAGAGGCCTGCGCCGAAGTCGACGTACGGGAGTTCCGGGAGGCCCACCACCGGCGCGATCCAGCGGTTCGCGGCGTCCATCCAGGTCGTGGCCCAGCACAGGTCGTAGTCGAGGGACAGCAGGGCCTCGCCGTGCGAGGGGTTCAGCCAGACGCGAAGCGGCCTGCCGGGGTGCAGGGCCACTCTGATCGTCGTGTACCCCTCGGGGCGGCGTTCGGGCTGGGCGGCCCAGGGGTTCAGGGGGCCGTCGACGTCCAGGAACAGCAAGGGCCGGCTCACGGGATCACCGTACGGGAGGCGTCACCGGCCGAGCGGGGATTTTTCTCGGGCGCCAGGCATAGCGGGACGCGGCGGCCCGCGTCATCCCTGGTGGAAGGGGCGGGCAGTGGGCTCGCCCGGGGGAAGGTGACGATGGATGGCCAGGCGCAGGACAGTTTCCGCACGTTCGTGGAGAACCGGTCGTCCGCGCTGCTGAGGACCGCCGTGCTGCTCAGTGGCGGGGACCGGCACGCCGGTGAGGACCTGCTGCAGAGCGCGCTGCTCAAGGCGGCCGGACGGTGGCACCGGATCGAGGAACCCGAGGCCTATGTACGGCAGATCCTCTACCGTCAGCAGGTCAGCCGCTGGCGGCTGAAGTGGCGACGGAGGGAGGTCACCGTCGCCGAGCCGCCCGATGTCGGGGTCCGCTCCGACGACTCCGCCGCCGCCGAGCTGCGGCTGCTCATCCGCGGCGCCCTCGCCCGGCTCACCGCGCGCCAGCGCACCGTGCTCGTGCTGCGCTACTTCGAGGACCTGCCCGAGGCCGAAGTGGCCCGGATCCTCGGCTGCTCCGTCGGGACCGTGCGGTCCACCACCCATCGCTCCCTCGCCCGGCTGCGCGCCCTCGCGCCCGAGTTGGCCGGCCTCGGGGTTCCGGAGCGCCTTAACGAGCTGACCCCCGTGGAGGTACGTCCGTGAACGTCGAGGAACTCGTGCGTGACGCGCTGCGGGAGACCGCCGAGGCGCAGGGCCCGGCCGGGCCCGGTCTCGCCGACCGGGTGCTGGCCGTACGCCGCCGCCGACGCGGTCGTAGGATCGCCGCCGCGGCCGCGGCCACCGTCGCGGTCGTGGCGCTCGCGGTGGGGGTGCCACAGCTCGACTCGGGCAAGGACGACGTCCGGCCCGCGGGCCTGCTCGACGGCGGGGGGACCCACGCGCATCCGGACCAGTCGCCGCCGCGCGAGCTGATCGCGGCGGGAGGTGTGGCGATGGCCGCCTACTACACCTTGGAGGTGCGGGACGAGGGCGGTCACGGACTGCTCGTGCGGACGTACTGGCTGATCGATCCGGACAGCGGCAGGTACGAGAAGGACGACCGGTGGTCCTACGTCGCCGTCGCTCCAGGGCTGCGGACCGCCGCCGTACTGGAGCGTTCGCTGCCCACCCGGCGGATCGGGCTGCTCGACCTCGCGACGGGGGAGGTCGAGCGGTGGATCCCGGTCGGACACGGGGTGGGCGCGCTCGCGTACTCGGCGGACGGGACGAAGCTCGTCGCGACGACGTACGACGAGAATCCCGATCTGGCGAAGCACCGGGGTGTCGGCGAGAACGGCGAGGTGGCCTGGTTCATGGGTACCGGGGCGTCCAGCCGCACCGGGTTCCTCGTCCTGGACCCGGCCGGGGAGAACCCGGGGACCTGGGGCAGTGCTCCGGGTGACCAGGGCATCGGCGCCCGCTTGGACTTCTCGTTCAGCCGCGACGGACGGCTGGTCCACGCCCCGATCGTCGGCGCTCGCGACGGGATGCAGCAGTTCCACGACCTGACGGGACGGAAGGTCGCCGCGCCCGCGGACGAGCGGCACCTGCGCTCCGACGTCGGCGCCCGACTCTCCCCGGACGGCACGCTGGCCGCCTGGGGTCTGAGCAAGGAGGTGCCGGACAAGTCGTACTCCTCGATCCGTGATCCCCGTACCGGCAAGGAGATCACCAAGGTGCGTGGCGCCGAGCTGATCGCCTGGGTGGACGACAAGCGGCTCATCGCCTGGGAGAGGGCCGCGGGCCGGGAGGCCTACGAGCCCCGGCTCGCGCTGGTCACCCTCGGCAGCGACAAGGTGCGCTGGCTGAGCGGGCCGCGCGTGCAGGGGCCCGCCTTCCAGTGGAGCTGGGAGCCGGTCTTCGCCCGGCGCTGATCAGTTCTCCGTCAGGCTTCGGTACGCCCTCAGCAGCCCGTCGGTCGCCTCGCGGTCGGCGGGCCGCAGCGGTGCGCGGACCGGGCCCGCGGGCAGGCCGAGTTCGTTCAGCAGGGCCTTGGCGGTGACCGTGCCGGGCAGGCCCGCCGACATCATCGCCTCGATCAGCGGGGTGGCCCGCTGCTGCAGCCGGGCCGCCCGTGCCGTGTCGCCCACGTCGAACGCGTCGAGGACCGCGCGCAAGGGGGCCGCGGCCGCGTTGGACACCGTGCTGATGTACCCCGCGCCGCCGACCGCGTACAGCGCGAGGTTGTGTTCGTCGCAGCCCGCGTAGTACGCCAACTCCGTCGCGGCGATGACCTTTTGCGCGGCGAGGAAGTCGTAGGAGCAGTCCTTCACCGCCACGATCCTCGGGTGCTCGGCGAGCCGGAGCAGGGTGTCGGCCTCGACGCGGACGCCGGTGCGGGCCGGGATGTCGTAGACCGCGATCGGCAGGCCCGAGGCGTCGGCGATCTCCCGGAAGTGCGCCTCCAGCGCGTCCTGCGGCGGCCTGCTGTAGTACGGCGCCACCACCAGCAGGCCGTCCGCGCCCGCCTTTTCGGCCGCCAGCGACAGTTCGACGGTGTGCCGGGTGTCGAAGGTGCCGACTCCGGCGAGCACCGACGCGCGCCTGCCGACCGCCTCCTTCACCGCCTGGACGAGGCGGGTCTTCTCCTCGTCCGTGGTGGTCGGGGACTCGCCCGTGGTGCCCGAGAGCACCAGGCCCTCGCAGCCTTCGGACACCAGCCCGTCCGCGAGCCGCTGCGCGCCGTCGAGATCGAGCGCGCCCTCCTCGGTGAGGGGCGTGATCATGGCGCAGAGGGCTCGGCCGAAGGGGGAGCGTGTGGTCGTCATGAACGTAGTCTCGACAGGGCCACTCTGAAGCTCCACTTAAATTTCCTACGAGGTATTGCTAAGTGATGCTGTGAGTTGAGGAGGCCCTGTGTCCAAAGTGGGGTGCCATGGGTCACTATGGGCCGGACGGTCAACGACCCCTGGTCCTGGAGGCGTCATGAAGCTCGGCAAGGCACTCGCCGCCGGAGTCGCGGAAGAACGGACCCGGAGCCACGAGGAAGAGCTCGAACTGCCCGAGACGATCGAGGAGATCAAGGAAGCGCGGGCCCCCGAAGAGGTCCCGGCCGCCCGATGAGGCTGCGGCTTCCGGAGGAACGCCCTGCGGAGCCGCCGACCGGATACAAGATCGCCCACGCGGTCCTGGCGCACGACGGCTCCCGGGCCGGCTTCACCGGGGTGTCGCTCGGTGGGGCACTGCCGTACGGGGTGCTCGCCGACGCGTCCTGTGTGTACGGCTTCCGGCACCGCTCGCCGCACCGGCGGTGCGACTGCGGCTTCCACTGCGTGCACGACCGTACGGCCGCCGAGGCGCTGCTGTGCACGGCCGAGCACCGGGCGGCCGTGCTGCTGGAGGTCTCGGTGCTGGGGCGGTATCTCCGCTTCGAGTTGGGCTTCCGGTACGCCCGGCAGCGCGTGCGCACGGTGACGGTGGGGCCGTGCGGCTGCGGCGCGGTCGCCGCGGCGCTCGCCGACGCCGGGTGGGGGCGGCCCGGTTGGCGAGGGCTCGGCCCCTCCTGCGCGGGCTGTATGCGCGCTCGTACGTCGGTCTCGCTCGCCTCGTTCGCCCGGCTCGCGGGGGAGGGCGTGCGGGTGATCGCCGGGGCGGGCGCCGCGGCGGCGGGACCCGGTGGGCCCGAACTCACCGCACGGGCTCACGCCGGTGGGCCCGAACTCGGCTCCGGGGCTGACCTCGGAGTGCCCGAACTGGCGGCGGAGGCCGCGCTGTTGCAGGCGCGCCTCGACTGGTTCCAGGCGCAGCTGGCAGCGCTCGGCGAACGCGGACGGGGTGGCGAAGGGCGGGGATAGCGAAGGCCGTTCCGGGTACCCGGGTGTTCTGAGCCGAGAGGAGGCGGACACCGTGACCGGGACCACGGCCCCCGGGCCGGCACACGACGAGCGGCACTCGGTGGGTGAACTCGTCGGGCAGGCGACCGAGCAGCTCTCCCTGCTCGTACGGCAGGAAATGGCCCTCGCCAAGGAGGAGCTGGCCGAGAAGGCCCGGCGCGCGGGGCGCGGGAGCGGACTGCTGGGCGCGGCCGGTGCCATCGCCTACGCCGGTGTGCTCGCCCTGGCGGGTACGGCCGTCGCCGCTCTCTCGCTGACGCTGTCCGTCTGGGCGGCGGCGCTGATCGTGACGGCGGTGCTGTTCGCCGTCGCGGGCGTGCTGGGCGCGACCGGTCGTGCCCAGCTCAGGCGCGCCGCACCGCCCACGCCCGAGGAGACCCTCGACAGCGTCAAAGCCGATGTCGCGGAGATCAGGGAAAGGGCACACCGATGACGGACAAGTCAGTACCGGACGTGACCGGGGCCAAGGGCCCCGACGAGCTGCGCCGGCAGATACAGCAGACCAGGAAGCAACTCGGCGGCACCGTCCAGGAGCTGGCCGAGAAGGCGGACGTGAAGGGCCGGGCCAGGGCCCGCGCCGCCGACCTGAAGGACCGGGCCGGCGCTATGACGGTGCAGCTGCGCAGCAGCGCCGTCCACGCCGGGCACAGCGCACAGGACACGGCGACCCGGGCCGGGCACACGGTGCACGACCAGGCGACCCGCGCGGGGCACGCCATGGAGCATCGGGTGCCCCTGCGCTTCCGGAGCGCGTTCCGGGCCGGGCAGCGGCATCCGCGCCCGGTGCTGGTGGCGGCCGCGGCGGTGGGCGCGCTGATCGCCGTGCAGGCGATGCGGCGGCGCGGCCGGCACTGAGGCGAGAGACGGGCGGCGTGGTTCCGGGCGCCCGGCCCTGGACCGCCCCCGTGCCGGGTCTCGCCGTCACGGAGGTCGACGTACGGGCCGCGGGCCTCGACTGGACGGCGGACGACGTCCGCACG
>NZ_JBSFOK010000020.1:0-137663 GCF_053587635.1 Streptomyces sp. NPDC003635
CGGGCCGCGAAGTCCTCGTAACCCCGCTCGATCATCGCCTCGGGCGCCGGCGGGAACATCGCCACCAGGTGCCAGATCGCGGAGCCGGTGAAGCCGATGACGGTGTCGACGCCGAAGGCGGCCGCCGCACGCGCGGTGTCCTTCATCCGCTCCGCCGCCCGCCGCCGCACCCCCTCGGGCTCGCCGTCGCCCCACACCTCACCGGGCAGGATCGCCTCGTGGCGCTCGTCGATGATGGCGTCGCAGACCGCCTGCCCAACCAGGTGGTTGGAGATCGCCCAGCACTTCAGCCCGTACTTGTCCAGGAGCTGATGCCTGGACTCCACATAGCCGGGATCGCTGAACGCCTTGTCGACCTCGAAGTGGTCTCCCCAGCAGGCCAGTTCGAGACCGTCGTAGCCGAAGTCACGGGCCAGACGGCAGACCTCCTCCAAAGGCAGATCGGCCCACTGACCGGTGAAGAGCGTGAAGGTGCGCGGCATGTCCAGAGGCCTCCTCAGACCGCTATGGGCGTGTAGACGGAGTTCTTCTCGGCGCTCTCCTCCACCGCCGCGAGGACGCGCTGCACCTGGAGCCCGTCGGCGAAGGAGGGATCGGGACTGCGGCCCTCGGCCACGGCGTGGACCAGGTCGCGGGCCTGGTGGACGAAGGTGTGCTCGTAGCCGAGACCGTGCCCTGGCGGCCACCAGGCGTCCATGTAGGGGTGGTCGGGTTCGGTGACGAGGATGCGGCGGAAACCGGCATGCGCGCCGGGCTCCGTACCGTCGTGGTACGACAGCTCGTTGAGCCGCTCCAGGTCGAAGGCGAGCGAGCCGCGCTCGCCGTTGAGTTCCAGGCGCAGGGCGTTCTTGCGGCCGGTGGCGTAGCGGGTCGCCTCGAACGAGGCGAGCGCGCCGGAGGGGAAGCGGGCGGTGAACAGGGCCGCGTCGTCGACGGTGACCTCGCCGGTGCCCCCGGTCGCCGCTGCGGTCAGCCCTTGCGCCGCTCCGGCCAGCGGACGCTGTCGTACGAAGGTCTCGGTGAGCGCGGAGACGCCGGACAGCTGCTCGCCGGCCACGTACTGGGCGAGGTCCACGATGTGCGCGCCGAGGTCGCCGAGCGAGCCCGACCCCGCGTGCTCCTTGCGCAGCCGCCACGTCAACGGGAACTCGGTGTCCACGAGCCAGTCCTGAAGGTACGTCACCCGCACGTGGCGCAGCCGGCCGAGCCGTCCCTCGGCGACCATCCGGCGGGCCAGCGCGGTCGCGGGAACCCGGCGGTAGTTGAACCCCACCATCGCCAACTGTCCTCGCTGGTAACCCTCTTCGGCCGCCCGCACCATCGCCTCGGCCTCCTCGACGGAGTTCGCGAGGGGCTTCTCGCACAGAACGTGCTTCCCGGCGGCGAGCGCGGCGATCGCGATCTCGGCGTGGCTGTCACCGGGCGTGCAGATGTCGACGAGGTCGACGTCGTCCCGGGCGATCAGCGCCCGCCAGTCGGTCTCGGCCGCCGCCCACCCGTGCCGGTCGGCCGCCGCGCGCACCGCGGCCGCGTTCCGTCCGCAGATCGCGGCCAGGACCGGGCGCCGGGGCAGGTCGAAGACGCGCCCCACGGTGCGCCAGCCCTGGGAGTGGGCGGCGCCCATGAAGGCGTAGCCGACCATGCCGACGCGCAGCGGCGGCTTCTCGGCCTCGGCACCTTCTGACGCTTGCGGCTGTGCCATGCGGATGTCCTCCTCGTGCTTCGTCGGGGGGTGGCTCACCTGGGGCCTGCGCCACGGAACGCGGCGCGGGCCCCCGGAATGGCACGGCTCACTTGAAACCGGTGGGCATGTACTGGTCGACGTTCTCCTTGTCGACGACGGCGGAGTACAGGGTCAGTGAGGCAGGGATCTCGAACTCGGCCAGCCCGCCGACCCCCTTGCCCTGACCGAGCGCGCGGGCGAGGTCGATCGCGGAGGCCGCCATCGTCGGCGGGTACAGGACCGTCGCCTTGAGCACCCCGTCGTCCTGCTTGATGGCCTGGAAGGCGGAGAGCGCGCCCGCACCGCCGACCATGAGGAAGTCGTCGCGTCCGGCCTGCTCGATGGCGCGCAGCGCGCCCACGCCCTGGTCGTCGTCGTGGTTCCACAGCGCGTCGAACTTGGACTGGGCCTGCAGGAGCTGGGCCATCTTGGCCTGCCCCGACTCCACCGTGAACTCGGCGGCCTGGCGGGCCACCTTCTTGATGTTGGGGTAGTTCTTCAGCGCGTCGTCGAAGCCCTGGGTGCGCTGCTGGGTGAGCTCCAGGTTGTCCAGGCCCGCCAGTTCTATGACCCGGGCGCCGGACTTGTCCTTGAGCTTCTCGCCGATGTAGTGCCCGGCGTTCAGTCCCATGCCGTAGTTGTCGCCGCCGATCCAGCAGCGGTAGGCCTGCGGGGAGTTGAAGATGCGGTCGAGGTTGATGACGGGGATGCCCGCGCGCATCGCCTTCAGGCCGACCTGGGTGAGGGCCTTGCCGTCGGCCGGGAGGATCACGAGGACGTCGACCTTCTTGTTGATCAGCGTCTCGATCTGGCCGATCTGGGCGGCCGTGTCGTTGGAGCCCTCGGTGATCTCCAGGGTGACGTCGGAGTACTTCTTCGCCCGGCTCTTGGCGTTGTCGTTGATGGCGTTGAGCCAGCCGTGGTCGGCCTGCGGGCCGGCGAAGCCGATGGTGACGGGCTTGCCCGGCTTGTCGTCGGCGGCCGGCTGGTCGTTCGCGGCCGGCTCGTCGTCGGACTCGTTGCTCGTGCACCCGGTCAACAGGGCGCCGGCGGAGACGGCGGCGGCCCCGAAGAGCAGCCCTCTGCGGCTCGTAAGCTCTGACATGGCGGTGAACCCTTTCCTCAGGTCGTGCTCGCGGTACGGCGCTGGACCAGCACGGCGGCGACGATGATCGCGCCCTTGGCGATCTGCTGGACGTCGCTCTGCAGGTTGTTCAGGGCGAAGATGTTGGTGATCGTGGTGAAGATCAGGACGCCGAGCACGGAGCCGACGATGGTGCCCCGGCCGCCGCTGAGCAGCGTGCCGCCGATGATCGCGGCGGCGATGGCGTCGAGTTCGTAGAGGTTGCCGTTGGTGTTCTGGCCCGAGCCGGACAGGATGATCAGCAGGAAGGCGGCGATTCCGCAGCACAGCCCGGACAGCAGGTAGAGGTAGAGGCGCTGGCGGCGGACGTCGATGCCGGCGAGCCGGGCGGCCTCCGCGTTGCCGCCGACGGCGACCGTGCGGCGGCCGAAGGTGGTGCGGTTCAGGATCAGCCAGCCGATGAGCGTGACGACGGCGAAGACCATGACGAGCGGCGGGACACCGAGGACGTAGGCGTCGCGTTCGCCGAGGTCGAGGATGCTCGGGATGGTGACGATCTGTGTCTTGCCGTCGGTGATCTGCAGGGCGAGGCCACGCGCCGAGGCGAGCATGGCCAGCGTCGCGATGAACGGCACCATCGCGCCGTACGCGATCAGTAGGCCGTTGACCAGTCCGCAGCCGACGCCGACGAGCACCGCGGTGAACAGGACGCCGGCGAAGCCGTACTCCTGGGTCGCGACCGTCGTCGCCCACACCGAGGCCAGCGCGACGATCGCGCCGACCGAGAGGTCGATGCCCCCGGAGACGATGACGAAGGTCATGCCGACGGTGACGACGCCGATCACGGAGGCCTGGGTGAGGACGAGTTGGAGGTTGCGGGTGTCGAGGAACTCGTCGGGCTTGGTGATGCCGCCGATGAGGATCAGCGCGGCGAGCACGCCGAGGAGGGAGAGGGTGCGGACGTCGGCGCGGGCCCACATCCCCCGCCACGCCCCGGTCTGGCTCGCGGGCGGTACTTTGTCGGCGCTGTCCCTGGGCGGAGACATGGGCTGCGTCATGACGCCGGACTTCCTTCCATGACGAGGTCGAGGACACGGTGTTCGTCGAGGTCGCGGGCGGCCGCGGTGTGCACGACCCGCCCCTCGCGCAGCACCAGGACACGGTCGGCGAGGCCGAGCACCTCGGGCACCTCACTGGAGACGAGCAGCACGGCGAGGCCTTCGTCGGCGAGGCGCCGTACGACCGCGTAGAGCTCGGCGCGGGCGCCCACGTCGACGCCCCGGGTGGGTTCGTCGAGGAGCAGCACCCGGCAGCCGCGCAGCAGCCAGCGGGCGAGGACGGCCTTCTGCTGGTTGCCGCCGGACAGAGTGCGCACGGGCACGCCGGGGTTGTCGGGCCGCAGCGACAGCTCGCGGGTGGCGGCGCGTGCGGCGCGCAGTTCGGCGCCGCGGTCGAGCCAGCCCCCGCGGGAGAAGCGGGCCATGGAGGAGACCGAGACATTGCGGGTGACGGACTCCAGCATCAGCAGGGCCTGGGCCTTGCGTTCCTCGGGGGCGAGCCCGAGTCCGGCGCGGACGGCGGCGCGGACGCTCCCCGGACGCAACGCCTCGCCGTCAACCAGGACTTGGCCGGTCGAGGGCTTGCGGGCGCCGTAGATCGTCTCCAGGATCTCCGAGCGTCCCGAGCCGACCAGTCCGGCGAGACCGACGATCTCGCCGGGCCGGATCTCCAGATCCAGCGGCTCGAACTCGCCCTCCCGGGAGAGCGCTTGGACCTGGAGCACGGGCTGGCCCGTGGGTGCGGAGTCCGGTTGAGGAGGGAAGACGTACTCCACGTTGCGGCCGGTCATCAGCGCCACGACGTCCCGGGTGGGGGTCGACTTCGCGGGCAGTCCGACCGCCACCGCGCGGCCGTCCTTGAGCACGGTCACCCGGTCGCCGATGCGCCGGATCTCCTCGAGGCGGTGCGAGATGTAGACGACGGCGACGCCGTCGGCGGTCAGGTCGCCGACGATCCGGAACAGGTTGTCGACCTCGTCGGGGTCGAGTGCCGCGGACGGCTCGTCCATCACGATCAGCCGTACGTCGTGGGAGAGGGCCCGGGCCATGGAGACGATCTGCTGCTGGGCCGCCGACAACTCACCCACCAGCCGCCCGGGATCGATCTCGGAGTGCCCGAGCCGCTTGAGCAGAGCGGCGGTCGACTCACGCGCGCTCCTGCGTCGTACGACGAAACCGGCGGCCGTCGGTTCATGGCCGAGGTGGACGTTCTCGGCCACGGACAGGTGCTCCACCAGGTCGAGTTCCTGGTAGATGGTGGCGATGCCCAGCCGCATGGCGGCGATCGGCGAGCGCAACGTCACGGGCTTGCCGCGCCAGTTGATGGTGCCGTCGTCGGGCTGGTGGGCGCCGGCCAGCACCTTGATGAGGGTGGACTTCCCGGCGCCGTTCTGGCCGAGCAGACAGTGCACCTCCCCCGCCTGGACGTCGAGGTCGACACCGTCGAGGGCCCGGACACCGGGGAAGGACTTGGTGATGCCGGACATGCTGAGCAGCGATGGTTCTGGTGCCATGGGCTCCCCTTGGCGGGCGTGCGGGCCGGTTCAGGGCAGGGCGAAGCAGGGCGCCGTACTGGAGTGACTCGTGTAACGAGGTGATTGCGCGGGCTGTGGAAGCGTGCGGTTACGCGGGTGAGAACAGGTGGTCGCTGATGAGCCGGGCCGCGCCGATGACTCCGGCGGTGGGGCCCAACTCCCCCAGCACGATGGGCAGGTTGCCGGTCGCCAGGGGCAGCGACTGGCGGTAGACCTGGGTGCGGATCGCGGCGAGCAGAGTGTGGCCGAGGCCGGTCACCCCGCCGCCGATCACCACCAGGCCCGGATTGAAGAAGCTGACGAGTCCGGCGATGACCTGGCCGGTGCGGTCGCCGCCCTCGCGGATCAGGTCGAGGGCGGTGGCGTCGCCCGCGGCCGCCGCGGCGGCGACGTCGGCGGCGCTCAGGTCGCCGTTCGTCTCGAGCCGGGCTGCGAGTTCGGCCGACCGCCCCTGCTGGGCCGCCTCCAGGGCGTCCCGGGCGAGGGCCGCGCCACTGAAGTGGGCCTCCAGACAACCCCGGTTGCCGCAGGCACAGGGCCTGCCGTCAGGGACGGCCTGGATGTGCCCGATGTCGCCGGCGCTGCCCGTCGTACCGCGGTGGACACCGCCGCCGACGACGATGCCGCAGCCGATGCCGGTGCCGATCTTGACGCAGAGGAAGTCGTTCACGGAGCGTGCCACGCCCGCGTGCTGCTCCCCCATCGCCATCAGGTTCACGTCGTTGTCGACCATGACCGGGCAGCCGAGTTCCTGGCTGAGCGCCTCCCGCACCGGGAAGCCGTCCCAGCCCGGCATGATCGGCGGGGCGACCGGGACGCCCTCGGGAAAGCGGACGGGACCCGGGACGCCGATGCCGGCGCCGTCGTACCCCTCCGCGAGTCCGGTCGCCCGCAGTTTGGCGGCCATGGCGAGGACCTGCTCGAAGACCGCGACCGGGCCCTCCCGCACGTCCATCGGGTGGTTGAGGTGTCCGAGGATCTCCAGCTCGGCGTTGGTGACCGCGACGTCGACCGAGGTCGCGCCGATGTCGACGCCGAGGAAGCGGAGGCCCGGGTTGAGCCGGATGTTGTGGGAGCGCCGGCCGCCGCGCGATGCGGCGAGACCGTCGGCCACGACCAGGCCCGTCTCCAGCAGCCGGTCCACCTCCACGGCCAGCTTGGACCGCGACAGATCGACCTGATCGCCCAGCTGCGCCCGGGAGTTGGGGCCCCCGTCACGCAGCAGTTTGAGCAGCCGGGCCTGATGGGCGTTCGCGGGTCGCGCCGTCATCCGTCTCACGTGCCCCTCCCCGCCTCAATCGGCCACCGTTGCCGGGCTTTCGAGGGGAAGGTAGCAGCGGCTGCCGTGGCTGGGAAGAATCTGTGCACGAATTGCTGACGACTTCTTCCACTCACAGGACAAAGGGCGGCGCGGACAACCCCCGCAGGCGTACGGAGTGACCCCCGCAGGCGTACGGCGTCATGACCGCTGGCGCGCGTGGTACGACGTCCGCGTGTGCTCGGTGTGCTCGCGCATCAGCTCGGTGGCGCGCTGCTGGTCCCGGTCGGAGATCGCCGCGATGAGGCGGCGGTGCTCGATCCAGGACTGCTGCCCGCGCTGCCGGGCCACCGGCGTGTAGTACCAGCGCACCCGCCGGTCCACCTGGGCGGCGAGTTCGGCGAGGACGGCGTTGCCCGCGAGTTCCATGACCTTCGTGTGGAAGCGGGCGTTCATCGCGACCGCGCCGTCCACGTCGTCCGCCTCCACCGCGCGCTCGCCCTCGGCGCACAGTTCCTCCAGCACCGAGATCCCGGCCGCCCCGGCATTGGCGGCCGCCAGCCGGGCGGCCTCGGCCTCCAGCAGGGTGCGCACGGTGAGGAGCTGATCGGCCTCCTCCTCGGTGGGCTCGTGCACGAACGCGCCCTGGGCGGGCCGCAGATCGACCCACCCCTCGGTGTTCAGGCGTTGCAGCGCCTCGCGCACGGGCTGCCGGGACACACCGAGATGACCGGCGAGTTCGCTCTCGACCAGATGCTGGCCGGGGCGCAGCGCGCGGGTGGTGATGAGTTCGAGCAGGGCCTCGTAGACACGGTCCCGCAGCGGCCCGGGCCGTTCGAGCTTGGGCACCGCCCCCTGCGGAAGTCCTGTCGACAACATCGCGGTCCCCCTCCAGAGCCGTCGGACAGCAAGTATGGATTGTCTTTCGTCTACAGTCTACGGCGCACAAAGGCCAGGGAGAGGGGGAGTTGGCCTCGTCACACCCGGGCGAACGGCCCGCTCAGGGGCAGCGGACGACCTGTCCGGCGTACGACAGGTTCCCGCCGAAGCCGAACAGCAGGACCGGATCACCGGAGGAGATCTCCCCGCGCTCGACGAGCTTGGAGAGGGCCAGCGGGATGCTCGCCGCGGAGGTGTTGCCGGAGTGGGTGACATCGCGGGCGACGACGGCGTTCACCGCGCCGATCTTCTCCGCGAGCGGCTCGATGATCCGCAGGTTGGCCTGGTGGAGGACGACCGCGGCGAGATCGGCGGGCCCGAGCCCGGACCGCTCGCAGGCCTGCCGGGCGATCGCCGGGAGCCGGGTCGTGGCCCAGCGGTAGACGCTCTGCCCCTCCTGCGCGAACCGCGAGGGCGTCCCCTCGATCCGCACGGCATGCCCCATCTCGGGCACCGAACCCCACAGCACGGGCCCGATGCCGGGCTCCTCACCCGCGGAGCAGGCCTCGACCACGGCGGCCCCCGCCCCGTCGCCGACGAGCACACAGGTCGTCCGGTCGGTCCAGTCCGTCACGTCGGACATCTTGTCGGCGCCGATCACCAGGGCCCGGGTCGCGGCGCCCGCGCGGACGGTGTGGTCGGCGGTGGCCAGCGCGTGGGTGAAGCCGGCGCACACGACGTTGATGTCCATCGCGGCGGGCGAGGGGATGCCGAGCCGGGCGGCGACCCGGGCGGCCATGTTCGGGGAGCGGTCGACGGCCGTGGAGGTGGCCACCAGGACCAGGTCGATGTCGCTCGGCGCGAGCCCCGCCGCGGCGAGCGCCTTCGCGGCGGCCTGGGCCGCGAGCTCGTCGACGGGTTCGTCGGGCCCGGCGATGTGGCGCGTACGGATGCCGACCCGGGTGGTGATCCACTCGTCGCTGGTGTCGACCATGCCCGCCAGGTCCTCGTTGGTGAGCACTCTGGCGGGCTGATAGTGGCCGACGGCGGCGATGCGGGTGCCGTTCATCGTTGGTGATCCCCTTGAACCTCGGGTAGCGGGATTCACCAGTCTGATCAGTGACTCACCGGTACGGCGGCAGGTGATGCCACAGGAAACGGCCGCCGGCGTTGTCGGCTTCCGTCAGACTCTCGGACACTCGAACACTTCTCGAACGACTACCCGGTGAACAGCTGCGTCGCCTTCTGTACGAGTTCGTAGAGCCCGTAACACAGGGGTGCCCCCACCCACAGCCAGGCGAAGGCGATCAGGCCGCGCCGGTCAGGCGGACTCTGGCTGCTGTCGTTCGACATCGACGGCCTCCTGACGGGGTGCGGGGATGTGGTGGCGGGCGTGGACGGGCCGGACCAGTTCGTTGGCGACGAAGCCGACGGCCAGCAGGCCGATCATGATGACGAAGGAGAGTCCGTACAGTGACGCGCCGGTCTTGCCGGCCTCCTCCTGCCGGTCGGCGATCCAGTTGACGATCAGTGGCCCGAGGACACCGGCGGTGGACCAGGCGGTGAGCAGCCGGCCGTGGATGGCGCCGACCTGGTAGGTGCCGAAGAGGTCCTTGAGGTAGGCGGGGATCGTGGCGAAGCCGCCGCCGTAGAAGGAGAGGATCACCAGGGCGCAGAGGATGAACACCGGCTTGGAGGAGTCGCCGAACAAGGCGATGGAGGCGTACATCAGCGCGCCCACGCCCAGGTAGAGGCGGTAGATGTTCTTCCGGCCGATGAGGTCGGAGGTGGAGGACCAACCGATGCGGCCGGCCATGTTGGCGGCGGAGAGAAGGGCGACGAAGCCGGCGGCTGCGGTGGCTGACACCGTTGTCGACGTGTGGGCGAAGAAGTCCGTGATCATGGGGGCGGCCTTCTCCAGGATGCCGATGCCCGCGGTCACGTTCATGCAGAGGACGATCCACAGGCACCAGAACTGGGGGGTGCGGATCGCTTGGTTCGCTGTCACCTGTGGGCCGGTGAGGCCTTGTCGCGCGGTTCCCCGCGCCCCTGGTTCGGTTCTCGGGACCCTGACCAAGAGGACGCCCAGCGCCATGAACACGGCATAGGACAGGCCGTGGACCAGGAAGGCGAGGGCGATCCCGGAGGAGTCGCCGCCGAAGGACTCCAGCATCCGGGCGCTCCACGGCGAGGCGATCAGCGCACCCCCGCCGAAGCCCATGATGGCGATGCCCGTGGCCATGCCGGGGCGGTCCGGGAACCACTTGATCAGGGTGGAGACCGGCGAGATGTACCCGATGCCGAGGCCGATCCCGCCGACGAAGCCGTAGCCGAGGACGATCAGCCAGTACTGCTCGGTGGCCGCGCCGAGGGCGGACAGCAGGAAGCCGGAGGAGAAGCAGCACAGGGCGACGGTCATCGCCCAGCGCGGGCCGTTGCGTTCGACGAGCGTGCCGCCGAACGCGGCCGACAGGCCCAGCATGACGATGCCCAGCTGGAAGGGAAGCGCGCTCTGCGTGCCGCTGAGGCCGAGCGCGGATTCCAGGGGCGGTTTGAACACGGACCAGGCGTAGGCCTGGCCGATGGAGAGGTGGACCGAGAGAGCGGCGGGGGGAACGAGCCAGCGGCTCCAGCCCGGGGGCGCGACGGGGGGACTCATGATCCCGAACGGTAGGAAGCCGGCGGGTAGTTGAAAAGTGACCCGTCGACCGTATGCGATGAGCGGTATCCAACACGCGACGAACGGTCGGCCCGAACCCTTGTCGGCTCAACGGGCATACTGTAGACAATATTTCGTCGACACAGTTTCGACAGTGCGCCATCTCCGCGGTATCCCTCGAACCGAACGGAGCCCCCCGTATGAAAGTCGCAGTCCTCGGCGCCGGTGCGATCGGCGCCTACGTCGGTGCCGCGCTCCATCGCGCCGGCGCCGATGTGCATCTCGTCGCCCGTGGACCGCATCTGGCGGCCATGAGGCAGCACGGCGTGCGGGTGCTCAGCCCGCGCGGCGACTTCACCGCCCCGGTCCACGCCACCGACGACCCGGCCGAGATCGGCCCGGTGGACTACGTGTTCCTGGGGCTGAAGGCCAACTCGTACGCGGCGTGCGGGCCGCTGATCGAGCCCCTGCTGCACGACACCACGGCGGTGATCGCCGCCCAGAACGGCATCCCCTGGTGGTACTTCCACCGGCACGGCGGCCCCCACGACGGTCATCGTGTGGAGAGCGTCGACCCCGGCGGCGCGGTCAGCGCGGTGCTCGCGCCCGAACGGGCCATCGGCTGCGTCGTCTACGCGGCCACCGAACTCGAAGCGCCGGGCGTCGTACGGCACTTGGAAGGCACCCGGTTCTCCATCGGCGAGCCGGACCGCAGTGTGTCCAAGCGCTGTCTCGCCTTCGGCGAGGCCATGATCGCCGGTGGCCTGAAGTGCCCGGTCGAGCCCGACCTGCGCAACGACATCTGGCTCAAGCTGCTCGGCAACATCTCCTTCAACCCGATCAGCGCGCTGGCCCGCGCCACCATGCGGCAGATGTGCCTGCACGGCGGCACCCGCAAGGTGATCGAGACCATGATGGCCGAGACGCTCGCCGTCGCCGAGGGCCTCGGCTGCGAGATCGGCGTCTCCATCGAACGCCGGATGGCCGGCGCCGAGAAGGTCGGCGACCACCGCACCTCCACGCTCCAGGACCTGGAGCGCGGCAAGCCGCTCGAACTCGACGTCCTCCTCGCGGCCGTCGTCGAGTTGGCGGAGATCACCGGCGTGGACGTGCCCACCCTGCGCACCGTGCACGCCATCTCGGACCTGCTCGCGCTGAGGAGCGCCGCATGAGGAGCTTCCCATGAGGAAACGGCAACCCAAGACCTACACCCGGCTCACCCACCCGCTCGTCCGCGACTCCCGGGACGAGCCGTTGCGGCAGGCCGGCTGGGAGGAGGCCCTCGACCGCGCGGCGCGCGGCATCGAGCGCCACCGAGGCGCCTTCGGCATGTTCTCCTGCGCCCGGGCCACCAACGAGATGAACTACGTCGCCCAGAAGTTCGCCCGGGTCGTCATGGGCACCAACAACGTCGACTCCTGCAACCGGACGTGCCACGCGCCGAGCGTCGCGGGTCTGTCGGCCGCCTTCGGCTCCGGCGGCGGGACCTCGTCGTACGAGGAGATCGAGCACACCGACGTCATCGTGATGTGGGGCTCCAACGCCCGGTTCGCGCACCCGATCTTCTTCCAGCACGTGCTGAAGGGGATCAGGAACGGCGCCCGGATGTACGCCGTCGACCCGCGGCGGACGTCGACCGCCGAGTGGGCCGAGAGCTGGATGGGGCTGAACGTCGGCACCGACATCCCGATGGCCCACGCGATCGGCCGGGAGATCATCCACGCGGGCCTGGCCAACGAGGCGTTCATCGGGCGGGCCACCACCGGCTTCGAGGAGTACAGGGCGCTCGTCGAGCCCTGGACGCTCTCGCTGACCGAGAAGGTCACGGGCGTACCGGGCCCCGCGATCAAGGAGTTGGCGCACGCCTACGCCCGCGCCGAGCGCGCCCAGCTGTGCTGGACCCTCGGCATCACCGAGCACCACAACGGCACCGACAACGTCCGGGCGCTGATCAACCTGTCCCTGCTGACCGGGCACGTGGGTCGCTACGGCAGCGGGCTGCAGCCCCTGCGCGGCCAGAACAACGTGCAGGGCGGCGGTGACATGGGCGCCATCCCCAACCGGTTGCCCGGCTTCCAGGACATCCTCGACGCCGGGACCCGGCTGAAGTTCGAGGCCGCCTGGGACACCGTCATCCAGCCGCACTACGGGCTGAACCTGACGGAGATGTTCGAGGCGATGGAGGAGGGCACGCTCAAGGCGGTCTACTGCATCGGCGAGAACCCGGCGCAGTCGGAGGCCGACAGCGAGCAGGCGGTACGGCGGCTGCAGGCGCTCGACTTCCTGGTGGTCCAGGACATCTTCCTGACGAGGACCGCCGAGTTGGCGGACGTCGTGCTCCCCGCCACCGCCGGATGGGCGGAGACCGACGGCACCACGACCAACAGCGAGCGGCGCGTCCAGCGGGTGCGGGCGGCGGTCACCCCGCCCGGTGAGGCCCGCGAGGACATCGACATCCTCTGCGAGCTGGCGGCCCGGCTCGGCCACGACTGGAAGTACGCCGACGCCGAGGCGGTCTGGAACGAGCTGAGGTCGCTCTCCCCGGACCACTACGGGATGACGTACGAACGCCTGGAGGAGCACCAGGGCATCCAGTGGCCGTGTCCGAGCACCGAGGAACTCGAACCCGGTTATCTGCACGGCCGGTTGTGGGAGGCCGACCCCGCCAGGAGGGGCCGCCGCGCGCCGTTCGGCCTGGTCCAGCACGATCCGCCGGTCGACCTCACGGACGAGGAGTACCCGATCCGGCTGACCACCGGACGGCGCCTGGACTCCTACAACACCGGTGTGCAGAGCGGCGGTTACGCATCTCCTCTGCGCCGGGGCGAGTACATCGAGCTGTGCCCGGAGGACGCCGAGCGCTACGGCGTGGTGGTCGGTGAGGAGGTCCAGGTCAGCTCGCGTCGGGGATCCGTCGTCGCGCCGGTGTGGATCGACACCGCCCTGCGGCCCGGGCTCGCCTTCATGACCATGCATTTCCCCGACGAGGTGGACACCAACCAGCTGACGATCGAGGCGAACTGCCCGATCGCGGGCACGGCGGAGTTCAAGGCCTCGGCGATCCGGATCGAGAAACTCCCCGTCGCGACCATCGTGAGGTGACGCAAGTGGACCTGCACTTCGGCGACAGCAAGCCGACGGACGACGAACGCGCTGCCGTCGACGCCTTGTTGGGCCCGCCCGAGTCCTCCTGGGAGGGCGCCGACCGTTGCGACGCCGACCTGAGGTGGGCCAAGGGCGGCCGGGCGGCCCGGGACCGGAGGGACCTGCTGCTGCCGGGGCTGCACGCGATCAACGACCGCGTCGGCTGGATCAGCGACGGCGCCCTGGACTACCTCTGCCGCCGTCTGACGGTCCCGCCGGCGGAGGCCTACGGCGTCGCCACCTTCTACGCGATGTTCTCCGTCAAACCCCGTCCGGCCACCGTGCTCCACGTCTGCACGGACCTCGCCTGCGCGGCGGCGGGCGCGGCCGGGCTGTGCGCGGGCGTCGAGGCGAGCCTCGGCCCCGGGGTGCGCGTCGAGCGCAGCCCCTGCCTCGGCCTGTGCGAGCGGGCTCCGGCGGCGTTGGCGATCAGGGCGGGCGATCCGGTGCGTGCGGCCGTCTCGGCCCCCACGACCGTGCACGACGCCGTGCTCGCCGCGACCTCGCCGGACTCGGCGCCCGAGGAGCCGCCGGCCGCGCTGGCGGTGCCGCAGGCCGGGGACCCCGGACTGACCCTGCTCAGCCGCGTCGGCGTGGTCGACCCGGCCTCGCTCGACGACTACCGCGCCCACGGCGGCTACACCGCCCTGCGCCGGGCCTTCGAACTGGGCCCGGCCGGCGTGATCCGCGAGGTGACCGACTCGGGGCTGGTCGGGCGTGGTGGCGCCGCTTTCCCCACCGGCCGCAAATGGCAGGCGACGGCGTCCCAGCCCGACCGTCCGCACTACCTCGTCTGCAACGCCGACGAGTCCGAGCCCGGCACCTTCAAGGACCGAGTGATCATGGAGGGGGATCCGTACGCGCTGGTCGAGGCCATGACGATCGCCGCGTACGCGACGGGCGCCCACCGGGGCTACCTCTACCTGCGCGGGGAGTACCCGAGGGCGCTGCGGCGCCTGGAGCACGCCCTGGCGCAGGCACGTGCGCGCGGGCTGCTCGGGGAGGACATCCTCGGCCAGGGCTACGCCTTCGACATCGAGATCCGGCGGGGCGCGGGCGCCTACGTCTGCGGCGAGGAGACGGCCCTGTTCAACTCCATCGAGGGGTACCGGGGCGAGCCGCGCTCGAAACCGCCGTTCCCGGTGGAGAAGGGCCTGTTCGGCAAGCCGACGGTGGAGAACAACGTCGAGACACTGGTCAACGTGCTGCCGATCCTCACCATGGGCGCACCGGCGTACGCGGCGATCGGCACCGCGGGATCCACCGGCCCGAAGCTGTTCTGCGTGTCGGGGAGCGTGGCCCGGCCCGGCATCTACGAGCTGCCGTTCGGGGCGACGCTGGGCGAGCTGCTGGAGCTGGCCGGGGTACGCGCCGGGCTGCGCGCGGTGCTCCTGGGCGGCGCGGCGGGCGGCTTCGTACGGCCCGACGAGATGGACATCCCGCTCACCTTCGAAGGGACGCGGGAAGCCGGGACGACACTGGGTTCCGGGGTCGTCCTGGCCTTCGACGACTCGGTGCCGCTGCCCCGGCTGCTGTTGCGCATCGCCGAGTTCTTCCGCGACGAGTCCTGCGGGCAGTGCGTGCCGTGCCGGGTCGGGACGGTGCGCCAGGAGGAGGCGCTGCACCGGATCGCCGAGCGCACCGGTGCGGCCGCCGCCGAGGACATCGCCCTGCTCAGAGAGGTCGGCCGGGCGATGCGGGACGCCTCGATCTGCGGTCTCGGACAGACCGCGTGGAACGCCGTGGAATCCGCCATCGACCGACTGGGGGCGTACGAATGACCGCGATACCGCTGGGTGTGCCGCGCCGGCTCCTGGAGTTCACCGTCGACGGGGCGGCGGTGCGGGCCCCGGAGGGCTCGACGATCCTCGACGCCTGCCGGGCGGCCGGGAAGGACGTGCCCACGCTGTGCGAGGGGGACACGCTGCGGCCCAAGAACGCCTGCCGGGTGTGTGTCGTCGAGGTGGAAGGGTCCCGGACGCTGGTGCCCGCCTGCTCCCGGAAGGCCGAAGCGGGGATGGAGGTGCGGACGGGGACGGAACGGGCCCGGCACAGCCGGAAGATCGTCCTCGAACTGCTCGCCTCCTCGGTCGACCTGTCGACGACGCCCGAGGTCGCCGGCTGGATCAAGGAGTACGAGGCCAAGCCCGAGCGGTTCGGCCCGGACGCCGCCCGGGTCGACGAGGAGCCCAGGGTCGACAACGACCTGTACGTGCGCGACTACGGCAAGTGCATCCTCTGCTACAAGTGCGTGGACGCCTGTGGCGACCAGTGGCAGAACACCTTCGCGATCTCCGTGGCCGGGCGGGGCTTCGACGCCCGGATCGCGGTGGAGCACGACGCTCCACTGACCGATTCGGCGTGTGTGTACTGCGGGAACTGCATCGAGGTGTGCCCGACCGGGGCGTTGTCCTTCAAGTCGGAGTTCGACATGCGGGCCGCGGGCACGTGGGACGAGTCGGCGCAGACGGAGACGACCACGGTGTGCGCGTACTGCGGAGTGGGCTGCAACCTCACCCTCCACGTGCAGGACAATGAGATCGTGAAGGTCACCTCGCCGCACGACAATCCGGTGACCCACGGCAATCTGTGCATCAAGGGCCGCTTCGGCTACCAGCACGTCCAGAACCGGAACTGATCGGGGCTGATGGGGACATGGGACGAGTCACGGAACGACGCAAGGTGCTCCGCATCCGGGACGGGGCCGTCTCCACCCGCCCGGACACGCTCGTCGCCGAGGAGCCCCTGGAGATCCGGCTCAACGGCAAGCCCCTCGCGATCACGATGCGGACCCCGGGGGACGACTTCGCGCTCGCCGCCGGGTTCCTGGTGAGCGAGGGGGTGCTGGGGGCCGCTTCCGAGCTGCAGAACATCGTGTACTGCGCGGGGGCCACGGCGGACGGGTCCAACACGTACAACGTGGTCGACGTGCGGACGTCCTCGGGTGTCGTCCTTCCCGACATCACGCTCGAGCGGAACGTGTACACGACGTCGTCGTGCGGCCTGTGCGGCAAGGCCAGCCTCGACGCCGTGCGCACCACCGCCCGGTGGCCCATCGCCGACACTCCCCCGGTCCGCGTCGAGCCGGAACTGCTGGCGAGCCTCCCCGACCGGCTGCGCGCCGCCCAGCGGGTCTTCGACCGGACCGGAGGGCTCCATGCGGCGGCCCTGTTCTCCGAGGACGGGGAGCTGCTCGACATACGGGAGGACGTGGGGCGGCACAACGCGGTCGACAAGCTGGTCGGGCGGGCGCTCCAGAGCGGTGACCTGCCCTTGTCCCGCGCGATCCTGCTCGTCTCCGGACGGGCCTCCTTCGAGCTCGCGCAGAAGGCGGTGATGGCGGGGATTCCGGTCCTGGCGGCCGTGTCGGCGCCGTCGTCGCTGGCGGTGGACCTGGCGGCCGAGACCGGGCTGACCCTCGTCGGCTTCCTGCGGGGCGCCTCCATGAACGTGTACGCGGGTGAGGACCGGATCGCCCTGCGGGCCGCGGCCGCCCAGGGCTGACCGGTCCTGCCCCGCGACACGGCGGCGGGGCCCCGAAGGGCGGGGAGCGCCCCCTGCGCCCGAGGGGCCCCGCCGTGTCAGACGGTGAATCTCAGCTCCGCCGCCTTCACCACCGTGCCCAGTCTGGGGAAGTCCAGCCGGACCGAGGCCTCGTGCTCCGGGGCGGTGAACGCCGTCATCGCGTCCTCGACGAAGACCAGTTCGTAGCCGAGGTCGCCGGCCGCGCGTGCCGTGGACTCCACGCCGAGATTCGTGGCGATACCGCCGAACACCAGCGTCCTGACGCCCCTTTGCCGCAGCAGGTCGTCGAGGCCCGTGCCCTGGAAGCCGCCGATCGTCCGCTTCACCACCTGAAGGTCGCCCTCCTGGGCCAGGCCATCGGCCAGCGCGCTGCCGGGCGGCTGCTCGGCCACGTGCGGGCGTTCCACCCGGATCAGCGCCACCGACGCGCCCGCCGCTCGGCAGGCCGACGCCAGCTCGGCGCAGGTGGCGAGCACGTCCGTGCCCTTCCGGGGTTCCAGGGGCAGCGCGACGATGCGGTCCATCAGGTCGACCAGGACCAGAGCGGTGCGCGCGGGATCGAGTGCGAGAGGTGGGGTCATGACGGAACGTTAGCCCTCATGTGCCGTCGGTGCCGGAAAAGCCCGATCAACGGGCCCGTGAGCGCGGCGCGTTCGCGAGGCACCATGGACCCCATGCGCGTCGCCCACTAACGTCCGGGAGCGTGTCCGACGACGCGACGGCACGACACCGGACGGGAACCGGGCTCGGCCTGCTGCTGGCCCTGGTTCTCGGCGCCGTGCTGCTCACCGCCCTTCCGGAGGACGAGGGCGGGGGCGGGGACGCCTGCTCGGCCCGTACCGTGCGGGCCTGGGCCGCCGATGAGCGCCTCACCTCGGAGTTCGCGCGGTACGGCGACGACGCCTCCCGCACGGACGACTGGACCGGCGGGGACGGCACCCACTCGGTGCGGCTGCCGGACGGGCGGCTGCTGTGGCTCTTCTCCGACACCTATCTGGGGCACGTGTACGGGCCGCCCAATCCCGTCGGCGAGTCCTACGCCTGGCGTGACGCGGGGGCCCCGATGGTGCGCAACTCCGGGGTCGTCATGCGGGACAGGCGGCTGGAGAGCACCCTGCCCGCTCCCCTCTTCGGGGACCCGGCGCCCGGGCAGTGGCGCTGGCCGGTGGGGGCGCGGGTGGAGCCCCGGTCGCCCGGTTCCTCGGACCGTGTGCTGCGGGTCGTGCTGTGGGTGCGGACGACCGGTCAGGCTCCGTGGATCTACGGCGTCCCCACCGCCACCGAGGTCGCCACGCTGTCCCTGCCGGAGCTGCGGGTGGAGTCGGTGGTGAAGGTGTTCGACCAGCAGCAGGTCGCCGATCCGGCCCGGCGGGTGCTGTTCGGGACGACGCTGGTGGAGCGGGGAGGCTGGACGTACGTCTTCGGCGGCGACGACCGGCAGGCCGCCTCCCGTCCCGTGTCGCGGGCGTACGTGGCCCGGGTACCGGAGGGCGGGCTCGCCGATCCCGCGGCCTGGGAGTACTGGGACGGGAAGGAGTGGGCGGCGGGGGTCCGGCCGGGCGCCGTGCTCGGGGACGGCCGGCGCACGGGGGTCGGCAGCGCGTTCTCGGTGGTGCGGGAGGGGGGGACCTATGTCCTGTTCACCATGGCGGCCGGCTCGGCCGGGCTGACCACGGTGACGTCCTACTGGGCCTGCTCCCCCACCGGGCCCTGGCACGGTCCTGCCAGAACCTTCAGCCCCGCGCTGCCGGACGGACAGGTGGCGGCGTACAACCCGCAGACCCATCCCGAGCTGAGCGACGAGGGGCGGCTGGTGCTGAGTTACGACGTCAACTGGCTGGAGACCACCGGCGCCGCCGCCCAGCTCAGCCGGAACGTGTCCCTGTACCGACCGCGATTCTTGACTCTGCGGCTGGCCGCGCCTGCGGACTGACCGCTTCCTTGTCGTGCGAGCGGCGCTTGGCGATCACCGCGCAGACCATGAGCTGCATCTGGTGGAAGAGCATCAGCGGCAGCACGGCGAGAGAGGCGTGGGCGCCGAACAGGACACTCGCCATGGGCAGTCCGGAGGCGAGGGACTTCTTGGAGCCGGCGAACTGGATGGCGATGCGGTCCTCGCGGCCGAAGCGCAGGGCCTTGGCGCCGTACCAGGTGAGCAGGAGCATCACGGCCAGCAGTACGGCCTCGACGGCCAGCAGTCCGGCCAGCCGGCCGGGGCTGACCCGGTGCCAGACGCCCTGGACCATGCCGGCGCTGAACGCGGTGTAGACGACCAGCAGGATCGAGCCGCGGTCGACCAGGCCCAGGACCTTCTTGTGCCGGGTGACGAATCCGCCGATCCAACGGCGCAGCAGCTGTCCCGCCACGAACGGCACCAGCAGCTGCAGCACGATCTTCACGACGGAGTCGGCGGAGAAGCCTCCGCCGTTGCCGCCCAGCAGGCTCGCGGCGAGCAGCGGGGTGGCGACGATGCCGATCAGGGAGGAGAAGGAGCCCGCGCAGATCGCCGCGGGCACGTTGCCCCGGGCGATCGAGGTGAAGGCGATCGACGACTGGACCGTGGACGGGACCAGGGTGAGGAAGAGCAGGCCCTGGTAGAGGGGATCGGTCAGGATCACCGGGACCAGTCCGCGGGCCGCCAGGCCGAGCAGCGGAAAGACGAGGAAGGTGCAGGCCAGGACGGTGATGTGGAGGCGCCAGTGGCGCAGCCCGTCCAGCGCCTCACGGGTGGAGAGCCGGGCGCCGTAGAGGAAGAAGAGGAGGGCGATGGCGGCGGTGGAGGCACCGGAGGCCACGTCGGCGCCCGTCCCGCGGGCCGGCACCAGCGCGGCGAGGCCCACCGTCCCGAGGAGCAGGAGGAGGTACGGGTCGATCGGCATCCAACGCGGCCAACGCAGGCGTTTCACAGTGCTCCACTACTTCGCTGTACGTCCGGTTCCCGGGCACGGTCGTGCCCTCTCCATCGTCCTCCGCGGGGAGGCGATCGGGAATCCGGCATACCACTCTGACTGTCATCACGTTCCGCGATAACCTTGGGGCGTGTACGACCCCTCTCAGCTGCGGACGTTCCTGGCCGTGGCGCAGACCCTGAGCTTCACGCAGGCAGCCCGGCGGCTCGGACTGCGGCAGTCGACGGTGAGCCAGCACGTACGGCGGCTGGAGGACGCGACCCGGCGGCAGCTGTTCGCGCGGGACACCCACTCCGTGGAGCTGACCGAGGACGGCGAGGCGATGCTCGGCTTCGCCCGGCGGATCCTGGAGGTCCACGAGCAGGCGGCCGCCTTCTTCACCGGGACCCGGCTGCGGGGGCGACTGCGGTTCGGGGCGTCGGAGGACTTCGTCCTGACGCGGCTGCCCGAGATCCTCGAGGGCTTCCGGTACGAGCATCCGGAGGTCGACCTGGAGCTGACGGTCGAGCTGTCGGGAACGCTGCACGAGCAGCTGGCCGCGGGAAAACTCGATCTGGTGCTGGCCAAGCGCCGGCCGGAGGATCCGCGGGGCGAGCCGGTGTGGCACGACCGCCTGGTGTGGATCGGGGCCGAGCGGCTGCGGCTGGATCCCGAGCGGCCGGTGCCGCTGATCGTCTATCCGCCGCCCGGCATCACCCGCGCCCTGGCCCTGGAGGCGCTGGAGCGGCAGGGGCGCGAGTGGCGGATCGTGTGCACGAGCGGGAGTCTCAACGGCCTGATCGCCGCGGCCCGGGCGGGGCTCGGGGTGATGGCGCACTCCCGGGGCCTGATCCCGCCGGGGCTGGTGCGGATGCCGGAGCGGTCGGGTCTTCCGGCCCTCGGACGCGTGGACTTCGTACTGGTCCACGGGCAGCGGCGGACGGCCGCGCACGGGGCGGCGGAGGCTCTGGCGGCGTCGATCCTGGCGGGCGGGGAGCGGCTGCACCGGCGCTAGCGAGGTCGTACAGATTCCGTGGAGATTACGGCGCCGAAACTTACGCAACCGTCGGTTTTCTGTCCGACCCTTCCCCATGTGAGCGCATTTTCTGTGACTGACCAGTGCCGATCCGGGGCGCGGCCGGTCTTCCGCCCCCTCCCGCCCGTCCGGAGGGTGGGGTAGCTTTCACGGCCTGCGCGGAGCGTCACAAGGGAGCGGGAGCGGGGTTTGCGCGAGTTCACCAACCCTCCGTCGGCGTTGGCACCGCCGGTGGGCGGACTGGCCGACGTCGTGTTCCAGCGTGCCCAGGAGGATCCGGGCCACGTGGCGCTGGGCCGCAAGGACGAGGCGGGCAACTGGCGGGACGTGACCGCCGCCGAGTTCCGCGACGAGGTACTCGCCCTCGCCAAGGGGCTGCTCGCCCGGGGGATCCGGTTCGGCGACCGGGTCGCGATCATCTCCCCCACCCGTTACGAGTGGACGCTGTTCGACTTCGCCCTGTGGACGATCGGTGCCCAGGTGGTGCCCGTCTATCCGACCTCCTCCGCCGAGCAGTGCTTCTGGATGCTGCACGACGCGGAAGTGACGGCGGCGATCGTCGAGCACGAGGACCACGCGATGACCATCGCCACCGTCATCGACCGGCTGCCGCGCCTGCGCGAGCTGTGGCAGCTCGACGCGGGCTGCGTGCAGGAGCTGTATGACGCGGGCGCCCACCTCGACGACGAGGTCGTGCACCGGCACCGCCGGGCGGTGACCCCCGACTCGGTCGCCACGGTCATCTACACCTCGGGCACCACGGGCCGCCCCAAGGGCTGTGTCCTCTCGCACGGCAACTTCATGTACGAGGCGGACACGGTCATCGAGCGCTGGGAACCGGTGTTCCACTCGAAGAAGGGCGACGAGGCGGCGACCCTGCTCTTCCTGCCACTGGCCCATGTGTTCGGCCGTATGGTGCAGGTCGCCGCGATCCGCGGGGGTGTGCGGTTCGGGCATCAGCCGCAGATGAACGCCGCCGCCCTGCTGCCCGACCTCGCCGCGTTCAAGCCGACCTTCTTCCTCGCCGTGCCGTACATCTTCGAGAAGGTCTTCAACGCCGCCCGCCGCAAAGCCGAGAAGGAGGGCCGGGCCGGCGCCTTCGAGAAGGCCGTCGAGGTCGCGGTGAAGTACGCGGACGCCATGGAGGCCAAGGCCTGGGGGATCGGCCCCGGTCCTTCGGCGGGCCTGCGCATGCAGCACCAGCTCTTCGACAAACTCGTCTACGGCAAGATGCGCGCCGCGATGGGCGGGCGGATCCGGCACGCGATGTCCGGCGGCTCGGCGATGGACCGGCGGCTCGGACTGTTCTTCGCGGGCGCGGGGGTCCACATCTACGAGGGGTACGGCCTGACCGAGTCCACGGCCGCCGCCACCGCCAACCCGCCCGAGCGCACCCGGTACGGCACCGTCGGGCAGCCCATTCCGGGGATGACCGTGCACATCGCGGACGACGGCGAGATCTGGCTGAACGGCCCCAATGTCTTCCAGGGTTACCTCAACAACCCGAAGGCCACCGACGAGACCCTGCACGACGGCTGGCTGGCCACCGGTGACCTCGGCGCTCTGGACGAGGACGGCTATCTCACCATCACCGGGCGCAAGAAGGAGATCCTGGTGACCTCCGGCGGCAAGAGCGTCTCGCCCGGCCTGCTGGAGGAACGGGTCCGCGACCATCCGCTGGTCTCCCAGTGCATCGTCGTCGGCAACGACCGTCCCTACATCGCGGCCCTGGTGACCCTCGACCACGAGGCCGTGGAGCACTGGCTCGGCATGCGCGACAAGCCGCCACTGAGCGCGGTCGAGCTGGTGCGCGACGCCGACCTGGAGACGGAGGTGCGGCGGGCGGTGGTGGCCGCCAACACGCTCGTCTCGCAGGCCGAGTCGATCCGTACCTTCCGTATCCTGGCCCAGCCGTTCACGGAGGAACACGGGCTGCTCACCCCGTCGTTGAAGCTGAAGCGCAAGGCGATCGAGAGGGCCTACTCCGGCGAGGTGGAGGCCCTGTACCAGGCCTGACCTCAGACCAGCTGGTAGCCCTTCAGGTTCCGCAGCAACAGGTGGCAGTCCTGGAGCGAGCCCGAGGTGTCGCCCAGGGAACGGTAGATGCCCCACTTGGGGCGGACCCGGTCGGCCAGGAAGGTGTCGACGCCGGTCCTGCTCCGGTCGATCACCGTGGTGCCGCCGCTCCTGAGGATCCAGCGCACCGAACCCGACGTACCGTCGCCGACCTTGATCTGGAAGTCGACGTCGGTCCAGGAGTCGTGCAGCGGGGCGAGCGCGGTCCGGCCGATGAGGATGTCGGCGATGTGCAGCCTCAGTTCGACGGTCTGCACGCCGTCGACCCGGCGCAGGGACTGCACCACGATCGGCTGGGTGCCGGTGCCGGGCTGCTTCATCTGCATGATGTGCGTGAAGCTGGTCGTGGCCTTCAGTGAGCTGGGGATGTACATCCCGTACGTGATCCGCCAGGTCTGACCGGGGAGCCAGCGCAGAAAGCCGCTCGACGACGTGCGCAGGCCGGTGACCTCGTGGCGCTGGCGGTCCGTCGAGGTGTCCCGGTCCACCATGTGCATGGTGAACCGCCAGTTGTCGCCCTCCGGGCGGATGTGCGGCTGTCCGGCGGGGTGCGAGTCGGCCCGGTCGTCCTCGACGGTCTCGAAGGCGCCGAGACCGTCGCGGCTCGCCGACGGCGACCACTTCAGCTGCCAGGAGGCGGCCTGGGCGGGGCCGGCGGGCAGTCCGACGGCGGCGGCGCCGAGAGCGGCGCCGAGCAGGGTCCTGCGGGTGGGGGTCATGGCTGCTCCCTCAAGACGGTCGTACGAGTGGGGGGTTCATGTACATGTACGACGTTCACCATCGCGTTCGATGGCAAGACAAGAGGGTCGCCGCATGACGGGCCACGGTCAATACTGCGGACATATTCCGCGATCAGGAATGCAACACGGCCCGTGATCGTTGACGATGGGGAGTACCACCTGACGACAACCGTAAGGATCAAGAGCTCGTGAGCAGCAAGGTCCCCCCGATCATCCTCAACAACGGCGTCGAGATGCCCCAGCTGGGCTTCGGGGTCTGGCAGGTGCCGGACGACGAGGCGGAGCAGGCGGTCGCGACGGCGCTCGAGGCCGGGTACCGCAGCATCGACACAGCGGCGATCTACGGCAACGAGACGGGCACCGGCAAGGCCATCGCCGCCTCCGGCCTGCCCCGCGAGGACGTCTTCGTCACCACCAAGCTCTGGAACGCCGAGCAGGGGTACGACTCCACCCTGCGCGCCTTCGACGTGTCGCTGGCCAAGCTCGGCCTGGACTACGTCGACCTCTACCTGATCCACTGGCCGCTGCCGTCGAAGGACAAGTACGTCGACAGCTACAAGGCCTTCGAGAAGCTGCACGCCGACGGCCGGATCAAGGCGATCGGCGTCTCCAACTTCCTGCCGGAGCACCTGGAGCGGCTGATCGGCGAGACGTCGGTCGTCCCGGCCGTCAACCAGATCGAGCTGCACCCGCATCTCCAGCAGCACGCCTCCCGCGAGTTCCACGCGTCGCACGGCATCGCCACCGAGGCCTGGTCACCGCTGGGCCAGGGCAAGGGCCTGCTGGAGGTCCCGGCGATCGTGGCCATCGCCCGCAAGCACGACCGCACCCCGGCCCAGGTCGTGCTGCGCTGGCACCTCCAGCTCGGCAATGTGGTGATCCCGAAGTCCGTCACGCCGTCCCGGATCCGGGAGAACATCGACGTGTTCGACTTCAGCCTGGACTCCGAGGACCTGGCCGCGATCAGCGCGCTGAACGAGGACCGGCGGATCGGCCCGGACCCGGCGGCGTTCGACGTCGCCTGAGCCGGTTGTGCGGGTGGGCGGTCCGGGTGTCACGGGCCGCCCACCGGCAGGTCAGTTGGGCTGCCCGATCGGCCGTACGACGACCGTGTTGACGTCGACGCCCGCGGGCTGGCGGATCGCCCAGACGATCGAGTCGGCGAGCTGCTCCGCGGTGAGCAGATGGCCGGGCGGCAGGCTGCCGTAGCTGTCCCAGAACGGCGTCTCCACCCGCCCCGGCGCGATCAGCGTCACGCCGACCCCCCACTCGGTGACCTCGCGCCGGGTGTTCTCGGCGAGCCCGGTCACCGCCCACTTGGTCGCGCCGTAGATGTTGCCCGGCGTGGGCACGAACCCGGCGACACTGCCGACCAGCACGATCCGGCCCCGGGTCTCCTTCAGGGCGGCGATCGAGGCCCTGATGAGCAGCGCCGGACCGAGGACGTTGGTCAGGACCATCTCCGTCCAGCCGGCCGGGTCGCCCTCGGCGACCGAGTCGTGCGTGGCGATGCCCGCGTTGGCGACGACCGTGTCGATCCGGCCGAACGCCTTCAGCGTGGTCTCCACGGCACCCTGGATCCCCGCGTAGTCCGCGGCGTCCCCGACGATCGTCAACAGCCCCTTGGGATGGCCGAGTTCCTCGGCGAAGCCGCGCAGCCGGGCCTCGCCCCGGCCGGTGACGGCCACCCGGTGCCCGGCTTCCAGCAACTGCCGTGCCGCGGCGGCGCCGATGCCGCTGCCGCCGCCGGTGATGAGCGCGACCGGAGAGTCGGTGGTCATGGTGCGTTCCCCCCTGTGTGTCGATGTGTGCGGGGAGTCCATCAGTTGGAGCGCTCTCGAAGTCAAGCGTCTTCGCAGGTCTTCCGGTACGGCACCGAGGGCAGGAAGCGTCGCCACTCGGCCTCCGTGGCGCCGCCCTCCGCCCGCTCGCACACCTGCGCCGCCGCGCGTTCCGGCGCCAACGGGCTTGTTCTTACGGGCAGATGAGCGGTCAAGACGCGCAACACCCCTGAGCCGAAGGCGAGGTTCAGCACCGGGCCGTCTCCGACGGGCACGGTGGCGGCGGGGAGGGAGGGCGTGGCCGTCTCCCAGACCCGTACGGAACCGTCGAGGGCGCTCGCGGCGAGCAGGGAGCCGTCGGCGGAGAACGCCAGGGCCGCTCGGTCGAGGGTGGACGCCCCCGGGCGCAGCACCGCAAGTCGGCGCCAGGCCCGGGCGTCCCACAGGGTCAGCCGGCCCACGGTGTCCTCGGCTGCGAGGAATCTCCCGTCGGGGCTGAAGGCGGCGGTCCGCAGAAGGTCCTCGCCGGTGACACCCCCGGCCGCCGCGAGCGGACTGCCGTCGGTGGCGTCCACCAGGGTGCCTTCGCTCGTCAGGGCGGTACGGCGGGCGGGGTCGACCGCGACGGCCTCGACGCCTCCGACTCTTGGCGGCTCGCGCCCCGGTGCCCTCCGGTCGGTCCACGCCCGGTCGGCCAGCCCGTGCAGCGAGACGGTGCGGACGACGCTGGTGCGGCCGGTCTCCCGGTAGCGCAGGACGCCGGCGGCGAGATCCAGGCGGACGTCGCCGATCGCCGAGGAGGCGACGGGGACGGTGAGCAACGGCGCGGGTGGGCTGTCGTCGGCCGGGGCCGGGAGGTCCGGGCGCCACAGGGTCAGGGCGCCGGGGCCCCAGGCGAGGGCGTGGGCACCGGCGAACTCCACGCTGAGCGCGCCCTGCGACAGGGGCAGCCGCGGCCGTTCCCGCCGGGTACGGAAGTCCCAGGTCACGATCCCGTCGGCGGTACCTCCGGCCACGGCCCGCCCGTCGGGCGTGAAGGTGAGCGACTCCCCTTGGCAGAGCGCCCGCTGAGTGGCGCGGGGTGCCCCGGTGGGGACGGGGGTGCCGCGCGCCACGTCGAGGATCCGCAGCCTGGTGCCGTCCTGCCCGCACCAGGCCAGGTGCCGGTCGTCGCCGCTGAGCACCGGAAGAGGCCCGTCGTCCTCGCCGTCGGCGTAGTGGAGCAGCTTGCGCTGCCGCCGCGGGTCCCACACCTCCAGCGTGGCGCGCCCGCCGCCCGAGGCACGGTCCAGGCGCCGTACGAGGATGGTGCGGCCGCTGGGTCCGAACGCCATGTCGGTGTCGGTCCACGCACCGGTCGGCAGCCGGCGCCCGCGTCCGTCGGCCAGACCGACGATCACCACGCCGTCGCGGTCGCCGGACGGGCGCCGGGCGAGGAACCGGCCGTCGGGGCTGACGTCGACCACGCCCGCCGACAGGCCTTTCCGGGCCACCGAGCGCAGGCGCCGCTGGCGGGGCACATCCCACTGAACGGCCCTGTCCCGTAACACGGTTGTCAGGATCCGGCCGTCGCGGCTGAGCCATGCGGGCGCGTTCAGGGCCCGTCCGCCCTCCTCGGGCTGTACGAAGGCGGCTTCCTCGCTCTGCGCGGCTGCCGAGCGCAGGGCCGTGCGGGTCTCCGGCAGATCGGCGGTGCGCCAGGCGGCGAGGGCCAGCCGCATCGCGGTGCGCGGCTCGGTGGCGCGCAGGGTGTCCGCCAGAGCGGCGGCCCGACGGGCCTCGGCCTCGTCACGCTGTCGCGAACTGACCTCGCTCTGCCGCCAGGCCGCCGCCCCCGCGACCACCGCCAGACAGAGCAGCACCGCGAGGGCTCCGGCCAGCGTCCGCAGCCGACGGGCCGCCCGGGTCGCGGCGCGTCGGGCGGCCTGGTGGGCCTCGGCGCTCGCGGCGAGGAAGTCGCGTTCCAGGCGGCTCAGCCCGGTGCCGCCGCCACCGTCCCGGAAGGCCTCTCGTGCCTCCGTCAGCCGTATCCCCCGGTACAGCGCGTCCGCCTCCCGATCCAACTCCGCCCAGGCGTGGGCGGCTTCCGTGAGCCTGCGGTGCACGCGCAGCCGTTCGCGGTTCTCCTCGATCCAGCCGCGCAGCCGGGGCCAGGCGCGGATCAGGGCCTCGTGGGCGAGCTCGACGGTGTCCCCGTCGACGGTCAGCAGGCGTTCTCGCACCAGGCGTTCGAGCACCCGGGTGGTGGTCGTGTCGGCGTCCAGCTCGGTGCGGGGCACGGGCCGCCGGGTGTCCTCGGTGCCGTCGCCGGGCTGCACCAGGCGCAGTAACAGCCCCCGGGCCGCGATGGCTTCGGCGGGGGTACAGGTGGCGTAGGCCGCCTCGGCGGTGTGCGCGACGGCGCCGTGCACACCGCCGATGGCCTCGTAGGCGGCGAGGGTGAGGGCCTTGCCGGTGCGGCGGCGCCAGACCTCGCGCAGGGCGTGCGCCATCAGGGGCAGTCCGCCCGGCTCGCCCGCCACGTCGGCGACGATCCGGGCCGTCAGGGCGCGTTCCACGACCAGCCGACGGGCGGCGGCGGGCCGGACCACGGCCTCGCGCAGCCCGCCCGGCGACATCGGGCCGACCAGCAGGGCCGCGTCCCGCAGGGCCTCGGCGAGCGGGCCGTGCTCGGCGCAGCGCCCGTAGAAGTCGGCGCGGACGGCGATCACCACGCGCAGCCGGGAGGCGGGGTCGGTCGCGGTGAGCAACCGCGCGAGGAAACGGTCCCGTTCGGCCGGGTCGGCGCAGAGGGTGAACAGTTCCTCGAACTGGTCGACGACGAGGAGGGTGTCACCGGGCGCGTCGTACGGCGTGAACAACGGCTCGTGGGTACGGGCCGGATGCGGGCCCGGGGTGAGCAGCCGTATCGCCGCGGGCTTCAGGTCGTCCGCCGTCCGCAGGGCAGGCACCAACCCGGCCCGCAACAGGGAGGACTTGCCGCTGCCCGAGGCTCCGACGACCGCCGTGAAACGGGCCCGGGCGGTACGCCGGAGCAGTTCTCCGATCAGGTCGTCCCGGCCGTGGAAGTGGTCCCCGTCGCCGGTCCCGAAGCGGGCGAGGCCCGGATAGGGAGAGCCCTCCTCGTCGGGGCCGGCCGGAGCCCGTGTCTCGGCGAGCGCCTCCCGCAACCGCCGCGTCCACTCCTCCGGTTCGCCGCCGCACGCGGTGACGTACGCCGTGAGCACCGCGAGCGAGGGCAGGCGCACACCACCCGCCGCGGCGGCCAGGGTGGGCGCCGAATAGCCCGCGCGCCGCGCCATCGCGCGGTAGGTCAGTCCGCCCGTCTCGTCACGCAGCTTGCGCAGTTCGAGCGCGAACCGCTGGACCGGCCCCTCCCCCGGGTCGAGCGGTTTCTCCCTGCGTCCCATCCATGTCTCCCCCCGTTCGCCCCCATCACAAAGCTAACAACCCTCCCCCGGCGCATTGTTGGGCACCGCGGATCGGGGCTGCCCAACAATCCCCCGGCGCCTGGACTCGTCGGTGCACCTTCCCCTCACCGCACCGGAGCCGGCCATCGCCACCGCACACGTACCCGAGTCCGCCCTCCTGCCCGACCGGCCCTCGCGCATCCGCGTCGTACGGCCCGCCCCGCGCACCTCCGCCCCCGTGGTCCTCCTGCCGGTGGCGCTCTGCCTCGCCCTGGGTCTGTGGGGGGTGAGACGCGGCGGCAGCCTGTGGCGGGACGAGGCGGTGTCGTACGACATGGCGCGGCGCGACCTGCCCGACCTGCTGGCCACGCTCGCCCAGGCCGATGCCGTGCACGGCCTGTACTACCTGTTCCTGCACGGCCTGTTCCGGCTGTCCGGTGACCTGGACCCGCTGCTCGTGCTCCGGCTGCCCTCGGTACTGGCGGCCGCCGCGGTCACCGGCTTCGTCGCCCTGCTCGGCCACCGGCTGGCCGGCCCTCGCGCCGGGCTGCTCGCCGGGCTCGCGTTCGCCCTGCTGCCACCGGTTCAGCGGTACGCCCAGGAGGGCCGGAGTTACGCGCTGGTGTGCGCGCTGGTCGCCTGGGCGACGTACCTGCTGCTCGGCGCCGTGCGCGAGGGGAGACGCCGGGCCTGGGCCGGCTACGGCGCCCTACTGCTGACCGCTTGCCTGCTGCACGAGTTCGCCGTCCTGGCGGCCCTCGCCCACCTGGTGTGGCTGCCCCGGTCCGCCCGCCGGGCCGGCGCGACGACGCTCGGTGCCGTCGCCGTGGGCCTCGCCCCCCTGGCCCTGTTGAGCACGCGCCAGTCGGAACAGGTGTCCTGGATCGGCGGAATCAGCGCCGGAGCACTCCTCGGCTTCGCCGGAGTGACCCTGCTCGGCATCGCCTGCGCCGCGCTGATCAAGGGGCCCCTCCCCCGCCTCGCCCTGCCCCTGCTCGCCCTCCCGTCCCTGCTCCTCCTCCTGCTCTCCCTGATCAAGCCGCTGTACGTCGACCGCTACGTCCTCTACGGCCATCTGGGCACGGCCCTGCTGCTCGGCGCCGCCCTGGACCGCCTGCTGCGCGCCCGCCGCGTGCTGTGGACGGCTCTGGTGGTCCCGCTTCTGCTCCCGACGACGCTGGACCTGCGCACCCCCGACAGCCGCACGGACGACGTCACCGCGACAGCGGCGGCGATCGAGGGCTCGGACGCCGACGCGATCCTCTTCATGCCGTCCCGCCGCAGGGTGTGGACACTCACCGACCCAGGCTCGCTGCGGGGCAAGCGGGACCTGGTCCTGAGCGCCTCCCCGGCCGACTCCCACACGCTGTACGGCACGGAGCTGCCGGCCGGGGAGATCAGAGCCCGCCTGCTGACGGCGGATCGGGTCGTGGCACTGCGGGATCCGGCAGGTCAGCCCGTGGACGAAACCGCGCAGGAAGAGACGAAGCGCCAGGTGCTGGACCGCTACTTCGTGGAGTGCGAGACCCGAGCTCTGCAGGGCGCGCGCATCACCCTCTATGCCAGGCCGAACGCTTGCTGACCCAACTCGCGGGCGCGGGTGACCGCCCGGCCGGCCACAACGACGCCGCAACTCACGAGGTACGAACCGCGGTGTGCACCGTACGAGCGGCCAGGACGAACAAGTCCGACCGCTGATGGACACTCGCCTTGTCGTCAGGGTCGAGAAGCCTGTCGAGCGCGGCTCGATCCGCCGCGTCGAGCGAGTCCCCGAAGATCTCCCGGAACCGCCCGAACGTCGCCGCGGCGACCGCCCTCGCCCGGTCAGGCGCGGGGGCCGGCAGATCCAGCAGAAACGTCCGCGTACCCGTCGGTCTCAGACCGGCGGCGGCCATCAGCGCCCGCCAGTCCTCCGTCACCGCGACGCTCCCCGGCAAGGACGCCCGCATCGCCGCGAACCAGTCCTCCTGCAGCGCGTCCATCCGCGCCTCCAGACCCGGCCGCCCGACGCCGAAGTCGCGTGGCAGGAAGCGGCTCGGCAGCCCGCCCTCCACGAGGGCCAGCGTGCCGCCGACCGCCAGCCGCGCGGCGTAGGCCGCGATGGCCGCCTGCTGGTCGCCGAGGTGGTGCAGGCTGTGGCTCGCCCAGATCAGGTCGGCGGGGTAGTCCAGTTCGGCCATGACGTCCGGGAGTTCCCCGGTCAGCGTCGAGAAGCGGTCCGCGACACCGAGCCGCTCGGCCCGGGCACGGGCGCGCTCCAGCAGCGGTTCGGAGCCGTCGACGGCGACGACCCGGGCGCCGGGGAAGGCGTCGGCGAGCATGCAGGAGACGACGCCGGGGCCGCTGCCCGCGTCGACGACCAGACCCGGCTCGGACTGCTTTCCGCCCAGCCAGGCGAGCGCGTGCTCGGTGAGCGGGGTGTACAGCTCGGCCTGGGTCTCGAGGTGCTCGGCCATCGCGGCCCAGTCGATGTCCGTGTGGTCGTGGTGGTGATGCCCGTGCCTGCCGTGCTCGGGTGCGTGCTCGTGCGCCATGGGGTCAGCCTCTCCTCCGGATTCCGCCAGCGTGCGCCGACGCACCGGAGGGAGGCAATCGCTCTTGCCGTAACCGCAAAGGCGACCTGTGCCGGGGCCCGCGATCCCGGGCCCCGGCACGGTCGGCCGCACACCGCTATGCGTGCGGGTCCCCTTGCGTCGAGATGGTCATGCTCGTGACAAGTCGACGCTCACACGACTGCTGGAAGTTCTGAACGCGGGATGTCTCGCCTGAGCGACTCCTTGCGGCTCGGGCGGGTCGTGACGGACGCGCCGAGCGATGGAACCGCTCCCACTGGTGTCAACGAAGTTAGCGCCAAGTGACGGCAAAGGACAGGGGAGTTGCCGACTTTTGCACAAGCCCGCCTGTCGAATCTTTTCGACTCTTCAAGCATCTTGACCCCTTGCACCCCCGTCTCCACTATGGGAGCGCTCCCACTGGTTCAAGCCTTGACATCTCCGAGCCGCAAGGAGGAACCAGCACATGCATCCCCCACCCCGGAGACGAAGAGTGGTGAGGCGCGCCTGGACGGCCGTCGTCGCCGCTCTGGCGCTTCCGTTCACGCTGCTCGCGACAGGTACCACGCCCGCGCAGGCGGCCCCGCTCCAGTGCAGCGTGGACTACAAGACGAACGACTGGGGCTCCGGCTTCACCACGGACGTGACGATCACCAACCGCGGCAGCGATGTGATCGACGGCTGGACCCTGACGTACGCCTACACGGGCAACCAGAGGCTCAGCAACGGCTGGAACGGCACCTGGTCGCAGTCCGGCCAGGGCATCACCGTGAAGAACGCGTCGTACAACGGCCGGATCGCCGCCGGCGCCGCGGTCTCCACCGGGGCGCAGTTCAGCTACAGCGGCACCAACGCCGCGCCGAGCTCCTTCGCGATCAACGGCACCACCTGCACGGGCGCCCACCAGCCCCCGATCACGGTGCTGACCAGCCCGGCCGCGGGCGCGGTCTACTCGCAAGGCGACGCGGTACCGCTCGCGGCCACCGCGGCGGCGGCCGACAACGCCACCATCAGCAAGGTCGAGTTCTACGACGACACCACGCTGCTGGGCACGGACACGAGCGCGCCCTACTCGCTCTCGGTCTCCAGCTTGACCGTGGGCAGTCATTCCCTGCTGGCGAAGGCGTACGACAGCCTGGGCGCGTCCGCGGAGTCGACGCCGGTCGGCATCACGGTCGCCTCGGGACCGGCCGTGGTGGCCTCCACCACTCAACTGGCCGTGCAGCAGGGCAAGACGGGCACGTACGACGTCAAGCTGTCGACGCGGCCCTCGGCCGACGTGACCGTCACCACCGCCCGCGCGAGCGGCAACACCGGTCTGTCGGTGACCGGCGGGGCCTCGCTCGTCTTCACCCCCTCCAACTGGAACACCGCGCAGCGCGTGACCGTCACCGCCGACTCCTCCGGGACCGGCGCGGCGACCTTCGAGTCGACCGCGAACGGCCATGCCAAGGCCGCGGTGACCGTCACCCAGGTCGAGGCGTCGGGCGAGTACGACGCCCGCTTCCTGGAGCTGTACGGGAAGATCACCAACCCGGCGAACGGCTACTTCTCCCCCGAGGGCATCCCCTACCACTCGGTCGAGACGCTGATCGTCGAGGCCCCGGACCACGGCCACGAGACCACGTCGGAGGCGTACAGCTACCTCCTGTGGCTGCAGGCCATGTACGGCAAGGTCACGGGTGACTGGTCCAAGTTCAACGGGGCCTGGGAGATCATGGAGAAGTACATGATCCCGACCCACGCCGACCAGCCGACGAACTCCTTCTACAACGCCTCCAAGCCCGCGACCTACGCGCCGGAGCTGGACACCCCGAACGAGTACCCGGCCCGCCTCGACACCTCGGTGTCGGTCGGCTCGGACCCGATCGCGGCCGAGCTGAAGAGCGCGTACGGCACGGACGACGTGTACGGCATGCACTGGCTCCAGGACGTGGACAACGTCTACGGCTACGGCAACTCGCCCGGCAAGTGCGAGGCGGGGCCCGCGGACACCGGTCCGTCGTACATCAACACCTTCCAGCGCGGCGTGCAGGAGTCGGTGTGGGAGACGGTGCCGCAGCCGACCTGTGACGCGTTCAAGTACGGCGGTAGGAACGGGTACCTGGACCTGTTCACCGGTGACTCCTCCTACGCCAAGCAGTGGAAGTTCACCAACGCCCCGGACGCCGACGCGCGTGCGGTGCAGGCCGCGTACTGGGCCGACAAGTGGGCGGACGCGCAGGGCAAGGGAAGCCAGATCTCCGCGACCGTCGCCAAGGCCGCGAAGATGGGCGACTATCTGCGCTACGCCATGTACGACAAGTACTTCAAGAAGGTGGGCAACTGCGTCGGACCGTCGGCCTGCCCGGCCGGCACCGGCAAGGACTCCTCGTTCTACCTGCTCTCCTGGTACTACGCCTGGGGCGGGGCCACCGACACCTCGGCGGGCTGGGCCTGGCGCATCGGCTCCAGCCACACGCACGGCGGCTACCAGAACCCGATGGCCGCGTACGCGCTGGCCAACTACGCCGACCTGAAGCCGAAGTCGGCGACGGGACAGGCGGACTGGGCCAAGTCCCTGGAACGCCAGATCGAGTTCTACCGCTGGCTGCAGTCCAGCGAGGGCGCGATCGCGGGCGGGGCGACCAACAGCTGGGCGGGCCGCTACGCGACCCCGCCGGCCGGCAAGTCGACCTTCTACGGCATGTACTACGACCAGCAGCCCGTCTACCACGACCCGCCGTCCAACCAGTGGTTCGGCTTCCAGGCGTGGTCGATGGAGCGGGTGGCCGAGTACTACCAGCAGACGGGCAACGCGTCCGCCAAGGCGGTCCTCGACAAGTGGGTCGACTGGGCGCTCGCGCACACCACGATCAACCCGGACGGCACCTACCGGATCCCGTCGACGCTGCAGTGGTCGGGCCAGCCCGACACCTGGAACGCCACGAATCCCGGCGCCAACACGGGACTTCACGTCACCGTCGCCGACTACACCAACGACGTCGGAGTGGCGGCCGCGTACGCCAAGACCCTGACGTACTACGCCGACCGCTCGGGTGACACCCAGGCGGCGACGACGGCGAAGGCGCTGCTGGACGGCATGTGGGACAACCACCAGGACGCGCTCGGCATCGCCGTCCCGGAGAACCGCGCCGACTACAACCGGTTCGACGACCCGGTCTACGTCCCGAGCGGCTGGACGGGCACGATGCCGAACGGCGACGCGATCAACTCCTCGTCGACGTTCGACTCGATCCGTTCCTTCTACGAGGACGACCCGGCCTGGTCGAAGATCGAGGCGTACCTGGCCGGCGGCGCGGTCCCGTCCTTCACGTACCACCGCTTCTGGGCCCAGGCGGACATCGCCCTGGCCATGGGTTCGTACGCGGAGCTGCTCGAATAACCCGCCCCGCGAAGCGCTCCGCGGGTTGGGCCGTGTCCGACTGCGAGTCCGCACCGGTCGCGCAGTTCCCCACGCACTCACGGGCACGGCTCATCCCGGAGTCGCTCGGTGGTTCCGCGTACGAGGTCCCGTCACCTGACGGCGGGACCGACCAGCCGGGCGGCCCTCACCCGCACTGGGGGCCGCCCGGCACCTTTCACCCTGCACGGAAAGCGCTTGCCGCCACCTCCCGTCCGTCCACCCCCACCGGAAGGACTCCCGTGCGAAGAACCCGCATCCTCACGGCCGTGTTCGCGCTGGCGGCCGGCCTGCTCGCGGGCGCCCCGCCCGCGGTCGGCGCCGAGCCCGTCGAGAAGTCCGTGTCGATCACGGCCGACACCTACACCTGGAAGAACGCCCGGATCGACGGCGGCGGATTCGTCCCCGGCATCGTCTTCAACCGCACCGAGAAGAACCTCGCCTACGCCCGCACCGACATCGGCGGCGCCTACCGCTGGGTCGAGTCCTCCCAGACCTGGACCCCGCTGCTGGACTCGGTGGGCTGGGACGACTGGGGCCACACCGGCGTCATCAGCCTCGCCTCCGACTCGGTCGACCCGGACCGGGTGTACGCGGCCGTGGGCACGTACACCAACAGCTGGGACCCGGGCAACGGAGCAGTGCTGCGCTCCACGGACCGGGGCGCCGGCTGGCAGAAGGCGGACCTGCCGTTCAAGCTGGGCGGCAACATGCCCGGCCGGGGCATGGGCGAGCGGCTCGCGATCGACCCGAACAGGAACAGCGTGCTGTATCTGGGCGCGCCGAGCGGCAAGGGCCTGTGGCGGTCGACGGACTACGGCGCGACCTGGTCGCAGGTGACGAACTTCCCCAACGCCGGCAACTACGCCCAGGATCCGAGCGACACCAGCGGCTACGCCTCGGACAACCAAGGCGTCGTCTGGGTCACCTTCGACGAGTCCACGGGCACGCCCGGGAGCGCGACGCGGACGATCTACGTCGGGGTCGCCGACCTCCAGAACTCGGTGTACCGCTCGACGGACGCGGGCGCGACCTGGTCCCGTGTCGCCGGGCAGCCCACCGGCTACCTGGCCCACAAGGGCGTCCTCGACGCGACCAACGGACACCTCTACCTGTCGTACAGCGACAAGGGCGGTCCCTACGACGGTGGCAAGGGCCAGTTGTGGCGGTACGCGACGGCGACGGGCGCCTGGACGAACATCAGCCCGGTGGCGGAGGCGGACACCTACTACGGCTTCGGCGGACTCACCGTCGACCGGCAGGACCCCGGCACGGTCATGGCCACGGCGTACAGCTCCTGGTGGCCCGACACCCAGATCTTCCGCTCCACCGACTCCGGCGCCACCTGGACGAAGGCCTGGGACTACACGTCGTACCCCGACCGCGCCAACCGCTACACCATGGACGTCTCCTACTCCCCCTGGCTGACCTGGGACGCCCATCCCACCCCGCCCGAGCAGACGCCCAAACTCGGCTGGATGACCGAGGCGTTGGAGATCGACCCGTTCAACTCCGGTCGCATGATGTACGGCACCGGCGCGACGATCTACGGCACCGAGAACCTCACCAACTGGGACAGCGGCACCCGGTTCACCATCAAGCCGATGGTGCGGGGCCTGGAGGAGACGGCCGTCCAGGACCTGGCCTCTCCCCCGTCGGGCGCCCCGCTGCTCAGTGCCCTGGGGGACATCGGCGGCTTCCGGCACACCGATCTCACCAAGGTCCCGTCGATGATGTTCACCCAGCCGAACTTCACCACGACCACCAGTCTGGACTTCGCGGAGTCCGACCCGAACACGGTCGTCCGGGTGGGCAACCTGGACTCGGGCCCGCACATCGCGTTCTCCAGCGACAACGGCGCCAACTGGTTCGCGGGGACGGACCCTTCGGGCGTCAGCGGCGGCGGCACGGTCGCGGCGGCGGCCGACGGCAGCCGGTTCGTGTGGAGCCCGCAGGGCGCGGGCGTGCACCACGCGACGGGCTTCGGCACCTCATGGACCGCCTCCTCCGGGATTCCGGCCGGGGCGATCGTCGAGTCCGACCGGGTCGACCCGAAGGTCTTCTACGGCTTCAAGTCCGGCAAGTTCTACGTCAGTAAGGACGGCGGCGCGACGTTCACCGCCTCCGCCGCGACCGGCCTGCCGAGCGGCGACAGTGTCCGCTTCAAGGCCCTGCCCGGCGGCAAGGGCGATGTGTGGCTGGCGGGTGGCGCGAGCGACGGCGCGTACGGGCTGTGGCACTCGACGGACGGCGGTACGAGCTTCACCAAGCTGGCGAACGTGGAGCAGGCCGACACCATCGGCTTCGGAAAGGCGGCGCCGGGGGCGTCGTACCAGACGCTCTACACCAGCGCGAAGATCGGCGGGGTGCGCGGCATCTTCCGCTCCACCGACCGGGGCGCCACCTGGACCCGCGTCAACGACGACGCCCACCAGTGGGGTTGGACGGGTGCGGCGATCACCGGTGACCCGAGGGTCTACGGCCGGGTCTATGTCGCGACGAACGGCCGGGGGATCATCTACGGCGACTCGTCCGACAGCTCAGGCGGCACGGATCCCGGCCCCGACCCGACGCCGACCGGCGCCTGTGCGGTGACGTACAAGATCACCCATCAGTGGCAGGGCGGTTTCCAGGCGGACGTCCAGCTGACCAACACCGGCACGGGCGCCTGGTCGGGCTGGGCCCTGGGCTGGACCTTCCCGGGCGGCCAGACGATCTCGCAGATGTGGAACGCCGAGCACTCCCAGTCGGGTGCGGCGGTCACGGCCAAGAACGTGGGCTGGAACGCGAACGTGGCGGCCGGTGCCTCGGTGAGCTTCGGCTTCACCGGCAACTGGACGGGTACGAACGGCAAACCGACCGCCTTCAAGGTCGGCGGCCAGTCCTGCGCGGTGAGCTGACGGAGCGGAGGGGGCGCGTGCCGTACGCCGGTGCGCGCCCCTTCTTCCTGTCTCTACGTCACTTCACGTCACCGGCGAAGACGGACTCCTCCGAGTCCCAGTCGGGCGCGACCTCGACCTGGAGGAACGTCTCCTTCTTCGGGAGTTCGCAGGCCCACGGGACGGAGAGGGACCGGCCGGCGAGGATCTTGCTGTCGGGGAGGCCGTCGAGGCCCTCGTCGTAGATGGCCTCGCCCTCCTTGCCCTGGTCGCCGAAGACGCAGTTGACGGTCATCTGGTTGGCGTCGACCGTCGCGTCGGAGTTGTTGACCACCTTGATGGTGAACTTGACGTAGGGCGTGTTCTCCGGGGCCGCGTACTCACTGGACACCCCCCGGCCGAACCCGGAGAGACTGACCTCGACGTCGTTCTCGTATGCGACGGTGTCGGAGAGGCTGTAGGAGTCGCCGCTGCCGGCTTCCTCGGCGGCCGGCTCCTCGGACCCGGCGTCCGCGTCGGACCCGGACCCGGACTCGGACTCGGCGGCGGGGGCCGTCTTGGTGACGGTCACCGTGGGCGCGGGCTTGGCCTCGCTGTCGCCGCCGCTGACCCCGGCCGTGACGGCCGAGGCGAGCACCGCGGCGACCACGGCGGCGGCCGTGGCGATGAGGGCCGTACGCGGCCCCTTCCGCGGCGGGGGCGCGACCGGCGGCCCGTATCCGGGCATGGGCGGCGGCGTGAACTGCTGACTCATGATCCCCCCAGGGATTGCTGTTGAGAATTGAATCTTGCCTGGTGAAGGGGGGAATGTGGAGCCCTTGTGATGAAAACGTGCTGATGAGAGGGCGTCCTGCCCCCATCGGGTGCAGGACGCCGGGCCTCAGGGCGCGTACACCGCCGGACGCGGTGCCGTGGGCATGCCGTTGCCGAGGAAGAAGCTCGGGTGCGGCGGCTGGTTGTACGCGGTGTTCTGCCATGCCAGACCCGTGCGGTACATCGTGTCGTGCAGCAGGGTCGTGATCCTGGTGCCGGTCTCGTACGGCGTCGAGTAGATCCGCAGGGCCGTGTTGTCGCTGGTCGGCCAGATGACCTCCTCGCGCCAGTCGCCGAGGATGTCGCCCGACAGGGACGGCGTGGCCTTGGTGCCGTTGTTGGAGTGGACCGAGGCGCCGGTCAGCAGCCGGGTGTCCGACGAGACGCCGTACTTGTCGATCCGGGTGCCGTCGAGGAGTTCCCGCACCGGGTCCCCGTCCCACCAGGACAGGAAGTTGACGGAGGACGGCTCACGGCCCTTGATGGCCCCGGCCTCGTCCCGGATGCCCGTGTCCGACGCGGACCACAGTTCGGCCCCGTCGTTCCCGGCGTACACGTCCCCGGCCACACCCCGCCCGTTGTCGCAGCAGGCGGCGAGCTGCCAGCGGATGCTGCCGTTCGCGGGGTTGAGGTACAGCTCGGCCGGCTGGGAGGTGGACTCGGAGACCTTGAAGTACTCCAGGCCCGGGGTCGAGGGGTCGAGGTCGCCGAGGTGCTGGGCGTCGCCGTGGCCGGTCCTCGCGGTCCACAGGCCGTTGCCGTTGTCGTCGACCGCCATCGAGCCGTAGACGATCTCGTCCTTGCCGTCGTTGTCGACGTCCCCCACGGACAGGCTGTGCGAGCCCTGACCGTCGTACCCCTTGCCGGAGTTGGTGGAGGAGTTGGTGTCGAACGTCCAGCGGCGGGTGAAGGCGCCGTTACGCCAGTCCCAGGCGGCGATGACGCTCCGGGTGTAGTAGCCGCGCGCCATGATCAGGGAGGGCCGGACGCCGTCCAGGTACGCGGTGCCCGCCAGGAACCGGTCGACGCGGTTGCCGTAGGAGTCGCCCCACGACGACACCGTGCCGCGCGCCGGGACGTAGTCGACGGACTGCATCGCCCGGCCCGTCCGCCCGTTGAACATGGTCAGGTACTCGGGGCCGGAGAGGACGTAACCGCTGGAGTTGCGGTGGTCGGCGGACGGGCTGCCGATCACCGTGCCGCCCCCGTCGACCGTGCCGTCCGCCGTCTTCATCGCGACCTCGGCCATGCGGTCGCCGTCATAGTCGTAGACCTGGAACTGCGTGTAGTGGGCGCCGGAGCGGATGTTGCGGCCCAGGTCGATCCGCCACAGCCGGGTGCCGTCGAGTCTGACGCCGTCGACGATCGTGTTGCCGGTCCAGCCCGACTGGGAGTTGTCCTTGGCGTTGGTGGGCTGCCACTTCAGCACCAGGTCCAGGGCGCCATCGCCGTCGAGGTCGCCGACGGAGGCGTCGTTGGCCTCGTAGGTGTAGGCCACGCCGTCCGGGGTGGTGCCGCCCGCGGGCGGGCTGATCGGGACGTCCCTGTAGCCGGTGCGGAACTGGATCGCGTGGACGGAGTCGCCCTGCTCCACGCCGTTCACGACCGCGCGGACCGTGTAGTCGGCGTGCGCGGGGGCGCCGGAGTGGAAGTAGTTGGTGGAGCCGGTGACCGGGGTCGCGTTGACCTTCGTGCCCGCGCGGTAGAGGTTGAAGGAGACGCTGTCGGGGTCGGTGCCGAGCCAGCGCCAGCTGACCAGGTTGCCGCTGCCGGTGTGGACGCTGACCACGTCCGGTCGAGCGCCTCCACCTGGCGGGCGGTGGCGGCCGCGGCCGGGGTGGCGCCGGTGAGCGAGGTCAGCCCGGCGGCGACGAGCGCGGCCGTGGCGCCGAGCGCGGTCAGGACGGCCCTGCGTCTGCGGTGCTTGTGCGGGTGCTGCACGAGACGTACCTCCTGGGAGGACGGATGGGTTCCGTTCCCCCTCAGTCGCCGCTGTCGTCCGCGAAGTTGCCGTATTTCCGAGCCAGTTCGGCGACCGTACGCGCGATCCTCGTGCGCAGCTCGGTGGGCTGGAGCACCTCGACGTCCGTGCCGAGGCGCAGGAACTCGCCGTGGGCGTGGTCGACGGACTCGATCGGGACGGTGGCGCGGGTCCAGCCGTCGGGCTCGGTCCGCAGCTCGCGGGCCCTCGGGAGGGTCCGGCCCGGGGCCAGCCGGACCACCGCCTCGCTCCGGTACAGCCGGTCCTGGAAGTCGCGCTGGTACCGGTCCCAGTAGGCGGCGAGGTCGAAGTCGTCCGGGCGGCCGAACTCCTCCTCGGATGCGCGCAGTTCGAGGATCTGGTCGACTCGGAAGGTGCGCGGGCCGGGCCCGGCCACCACGTACCAGCGGCCCGCCTTCAGGACCAGACCGTACGGTTCGAGGCGGCGCTCGACGTCGGTGGGTTCGCGCCAGCGGCGGTACAGCACGTTCAGCACCCGGCTGTTCCAGACGGCGTCGGCGACGGCCGGGAGGAACGGGGTCTCGTCACCGTCGGCGTACCAGCCCGGGGCGTCGAGATGGAAGCGGCGGCTGATCCGGTCGGCCTGCACCGGGAGCGCGGCGCGCACCTTCAGCTCGGCGGCGGCCAGCAGCGAGCCGAGGCCCAGCTCGGCGGCCGGGCCCGGAACCCCGGCGAGGAAGAGGGCCTCGGCCTCGTCGGCGGTCAGGCCGGTGAGACGGGTGCGGTAGCCGTCCAGCAGGCGGTAGCCGCCCGCGTGCCCGGCGTCGCCGTACAGCGGCACTCCGGCCGCGCTCAGCGCCTCCACGTCCCGGTAGACCGTGCGGACGGAGACCTCCAGCTCCGCGGCGAGCTGGGCGGCGGTCATCCGGCCCCGGGTCTGGAGGAGCAGGAGGATCGAGACGAGACGGCTGGACTTCACTGACACATGATGTCAGTGAAGCCCTCCTAGCGTGCGGGCATGCCCTTCACGGAGAAACTGCTGACCGTGCCGCCGCCGATCGAGGTGGCGGGCCGCAAGATCAAGCGCTACCACGTCACCGCCGACCCCGCCGGAATCGCGCCGGAGGTGGCGGAGGCGGCGTACGCGATCCTGCCGAAACTGCTGCCGGAGGCCGACGGCACCCCGCCCGTGACCTTCGTGGTGCTGCACCGGGGCGGGGACACCGGCGCCTACCTCAACGCCTACAGCTGGGTGTGGGACAACGTGCTGCACTTCCGGGGCGCGGCGGCCGGCCAGCCGGTGCTGGGCTGCCCGGACCAGGACCCCACCCACTTCGTCCCCACGGACCGGCCCTGGATCGGCTGCGTCTGGGAACTGCCCCCCGTCCAGCACGAACGGGACGCCTGGGTACGGCACCTGCTGGCCCCCGAAGTGCCGGACCTGGAGGCCTACTTGACCGACTCGATGCCCGAGGGAACCACAGGAGAGCGTTCATGAGCACCGCGCACGACTTCGACTTCTTCCACGGGGACTGGGTGGTCCATCACCGCCGCCGCACCGACTTCCTCGACCCGGACAGCGACTGGGAGGAGTTCCCGGGCGCCTCGCGCTGCTGGAGCCTGTTCGACGGGGCGGCGAACATCGACGAGATCGACATGCCGCACCTCGGTTCCAAGGGTCTGACCCTGCGCCTGTTCGACCGGGAGACCCGGCAGTGGTCCCTGAACTGGTCCTCCAGCCGCAGCGGCAGGCTCTTCCCGCCGGTCGTGGGCCACTTCGACGGTGACCGGGGCGAGTTCTACGGCGACGACACCCTCCCCCACTCTCGGCTTCGCTCGAGCGGGGGCACCCCCGTCGGCAAGGACGTGCGGGTCCGCTTCGTCTGGTCGGGCGTCTCCCCGGCCACGGCCCGCTGGGAGCAGGCGTTCTCCCTCGACGGCGGAGAGACCTGGCTGACCAACTGGGTCATGGACTTCACCCGGCCTTCCGGAACGCCCGCAGGGTGAACACCGGATCGGGGCGGCGAAGCTCCGGGTCGGGGAGGGTTTCCAGGGCGGCGGCGAAGCGCTCGGTGAGCGGGTCGCCTGGCGCGAGCTGGGTGAACCAGCCGCGCCGCAGGTCGGCCGCGGTGCCACGCGGGCTGCGGCCCTGGCCGACGCCCGTGAAACGCGCGCTGCCGACGGCTTCCAGGCCGTGCTCGGCGGCGCGCGCCTCGACCCGGGCCGCGGCGTCGGGGGCGCCGCGGCGCGGGCGCGGGGCGAGGACGGTGTCGATGTCGCTGCCGACGTCATGGGCGGCCGCCTTGTCGACGGTCGTCACATAGACCCCGCCGGGCCGCAGCACCCGCGCGCATTCGGCGACCACGGCACCCATGTCGTCGCCCCGGTCGAGCAGATGCAGCAGCCACACACTGGTCACCGCGTCGAAGGTCCCGTCGGCGAACGGCAGCCGGCGGCTGTCGGCCAGCACGACCGCGCCGGGCAGCCGGGCCGCGGCCATCCGGGCCATTGCGTACGTCAGATCCGCGCCGGTCACCCGCAGCGCGGGCCGCGCCGCCGCGAGCCGCCGGGTGACGATACCGGTGCCGCAGGCCACGTCGAGGAGGCTCCCGGCACCCTCGGGAAGCAGCCCGAGCACCGCCTCGGCCGCGGCGGCGGCCCGGGGTTCGCCGCCGCGGGTCACGTCGTAGGCGTCGGCTTCCTTGTCGTAGTCGAGCACGCGCCCCTCACTCGGCCCCGTGCCCGGCGGCCAGCTCCTGGACCCGGCGCGCCAGCTCGAAGTCCTTCTCGGTCACCGCGCCGCCCACGCTGTGGGTGTTCACGGAGAGGGAGACGCTGTGGTAGCCGAGCGTGAGGTCGGAGTGGTGGTCGAGCTCCTCCTGGACCCGGGCGATGTGGACGACCATCGCGGCCGCCGCGAAGTGCGAGGACAGCCGGTAGGAACGGGCGATGCGGTCACCGTCGAGCGACCAGCCCGGCAACTCCGCGAGCCGGTCCTCGATCTCCTTCTGCGACAACGGTTCGACGGCCATGACGCCGCTCCTTCCTGGGCTGCGGGCTTCCCTTCCAGACTGCCACACAGGCAGGGCCGAAGCCCTGGTCAGAAGGGGTGCCTTCGCGGAGGTCCGCCCGCGGGCGGCGCTTCTTCGTCTACGGTCGTCATATGACCGTCACTTCCACCGACCGGGGCGTCGGCCCCCTCCTGCGGGCCTGGCGGGAGCAGCGCCGGGTCAGTCAGCTGGAGCTGGCCCTGCGCGCCGACTCCTCGGCCCGGCACATCAGCTTCATCGAGACGGGCCGGTCCCGGCCGAGCGAGGAGATGGTCCTGCGGCTCGCCGAACACCTCGACGTGCCGGTCCGGGAGCGCAACGCCCTTCTTCTGGCCGCGGGTTACGCCCCGCGCTACCCGGAGACCCCGCTGGACGACCCGGCGCTGGACGCGGTACGCGCCGGTATGGAGCGGCTCATCCAGGGCTACGAGCCGTATCCGGCCATCGTGGTGGACGCGATGTACAACGTGCAGGCGGCCAACCGGGGCATCCTCATGCTCCTCGACGGCATCCCGGAGCATCTGCTGGCTCCCCCGCTGAACGCCATGCGCCTGACCCTCCACCCGGAGGGACTGGCCCCGCGCATCCGCAACCTGCGCGAGTGGCGCGGCCATCTGCTCGCCCAGATGGAACGCCAGATCGCGCTGCACCGCTCGGAGCCGCTGCGCGAGCTGTACGAGGAGGTGGCCGGATATCCGGTGCCGGAGACCGGTGCGGGAACCGAGCCGGAGGAACCCGTCCCGTACTTCGCCCTGCCCTTGCAGATCGAGCACGAGGGCCGGACGCTGTCCTTCATCTCCTCGATCTCCACCTTCAACACCCCGATGGACGTGACGGTCGCCGAGCTGGCCATCGAGACACTGCTCCCGGCCGACCCGGCGACGGTCAAGTACCTTCAGACACTCCTGCCCTGACGGTTCCTCAGCGCCATGTGCTGAAGCACGGCGAACCCGGCCACGGTGAGCGCCTGGAGCACGGTCCACACCGCGCCGGTCGCGGTCGGCGACAGCCACACCGCGAGGGCGAGCAGACTGAGCGCGGCCCAGCCGAAGTTGGCCTCGACGACGACCCGCACGGGAAGCGTGCCGGGCCGCTCGCGCGAGGCAAGCCAGCCGACGCCACCGGCGTACACGGCGAGGAAAGCGCCGAGTCCGAGCAGCAGCCCGGAGTCCACTCCGAGCAGCCGCCCGAGCGGACCGGAAAGGGCGAGGTAGGCCAGGGCGTTGCCCCCGGTCACCACCGCGTCGAGGGCGAGGAAGCGGCGCAGCACGGCCTGCGGGTCGGAGGTCCGGGCGAGCACGGCGATCTGGTGCGCGGACATGACGAATCACCCTCCGTCGGGTAGGAGCTGTCGGACTGGAGCCGGTAGGGGAACCCGGGTCCCGGATCGGAGTGCGCCGACCCGGAACCCGGTGACTCAACGATCGCGCGCCCACCCGACCTGGTCGATTACCTCCCGGGTAATGCCGGTCCCGGCAGTGGCGAGCGCCTCACCGACGAACCCGTGAGAGCGGAAGCGGAACATGGCAGACTGCACGGGTACTTCGGCGCGTAGGGGAGGCGTGGCGTGAGTGAGCGGCGGCCTGCGCCGACCGTGGGTCAGGTGGTGCTGGGCAAGCGGTTGCAGGAGTTGCGCGAAGCGGCCGGGCTCAAACGCGAGGAGGCCGCGAAGGTCCTGCGGGTGGCCCCGGCGACGGTCCGGCGGATGGAGATGGCCGAGGTCTCCCTGAAGATCCCGTACGTACAGGTGCTGCTGGAGACGTACGGCGTGCCCGAGGAGGAGGCGGCCGCCTTCGTCTCGCTGGCCGAGGAGGCGAACCAGCCGGGCTGGTGGCAGCGGTACCACGACGTCCTGCCGGACTGGTTCAGCCTGTATGTGAGCCTGGAGGGCGCGGCGCGGATCATCCGCTCCTACGAGCCTCATTTCGTGCCGGGCCTGCTCCAGACCGAGGACTACGCGCGCGCTGTGCTGGAGGCCGGCACCATCGGGCAGACCGGGCCGGAGATGATCGAGCGGCACGTGTCGCTGCGGATGGAGCGGCAGCGCTTGCTGGAGAGCCCGGACCGGCCGCACCTGTGGGTGATCATGGACGAGACGGTGCTGCGGCGGCCGGTGAGCATCCACCCCTCGGTGATGCGCGAACAGATCGACAAACTGCTGGAGTTCGCCGAGCGGGACCGGATCACGCTGCAGATAGCCGAGTTCGCCCGCGGCCCGCACCCCGGCACGTACGCGCCCTTCACCCTCTTCCGGTTCGGCGAGCCCGAGCTGCCGGACATGGTGTTCACCGAGTATCTGACCGGCGCGCTGTACCTGGACTCCCGCACGGAGGTCGCGGCCCATCTGGAGGTCCTCGACCACATGTCCACGGGCGCCGCCTCCGCCGACCGCACCAGGAAACTCCTGAGGGAACGCCGCGTCGACTTCTGAGCGGCCGGCCCATCGGACCCTCGCCGCGGACGGGACGGTGCCGCGCGGGGCGCACGCCCCCGGGGCCCGGTCCCCTGCGTCCCCGGCTCCCGTGCTCTGACCCGTACGGGTGCCGTCAGCAGGTGCGCTCCCCGGCGCCGCCCTAGGTTCGAGACCACGGGCAAGCAAGGGAGCGCACGTGACCGACACCCAGACACCGCCCACGGAGCCCGGGGCGGCGCTGCTGAAGGCCGGGCGGTTCTTCCGGCCCGGTACTCCCGCGCCGGATCTGCACAGCGTCGCGCTGACCGGCGGGCGCGAGGCGGACGCCTTCTACCGGGACCGCTGGAGCCACGACAAGGTCGTGAACTCCACACACGGGGTGAACTGCACCGGTTCCTGCCGCTGGCAGGTGTACGTCAAGGACGGCATCATCACCTGGGAGACCCAGCAGACGGACTACCCGAGCGTCGGCCCCGACCGCCCCGAGTACGAGCCCCGCGGCTGCCCGCGCGGGGCCGCCTTCTCCTGGTACACCTACTCCCCCACCCGGGTCCGCCACCCCTACGTCCGGGGCGTACTGCTGGAGCTGTACCGGGAGGCCAAGCAGCGCCTGGGGGATCCCGTCCTCGCCTGGGCCGACATCCAGGAAGACCCCGAGCGCCGCCGCCGCTACCAGCGGACACGCGGCAAGGGCGGTCTGGTGCGGGCGAGTTGGGACGAGGCCGTGGAGATCGTGGCCGCCGCCCACGTCCACACGATCAAGGCGTACGGTCCCGACCGCATCGCCGGCTTCTCCCCCATCCCCGCGATGTCGATGGTCTCGCACGCGGCGGGCGCCCGCTTCCACTCCCTGATCGGCGCCCCGATGCTGTCGTTCTACGACTGGTACGCCGACCTGCCCGTCGCCTCCCCGCAGGTCTTCGGCGACCAGACCGACGTACCGGAGTCGGGCGACTGGTGGGACGCGGCGTACCTGATGATGTGGGGCTCGAACGTCCCCGTCACCCGCACCCCGGACGCCCACTGGATGGCTGAGGCCCGCTATCGCGGCCAGAAGGTCGTGGTGGTCGCCCCCGACTACGCGGACAACGCCAAGTTCGCCGACGAATGGCTCCATCCGCACCCCGGCACGGACGGCGCGCTGGCGCTCGCGATGGGCCATGTCGTCCTCAAGGAGTTCTTCGTCGACCGCGAGACGCCGTTCTTCACCGACTACGTACGGCGGTTCACCGACCTGCCCTTCCTGGTCACGCTCACCGAACGGGACGGCTCGCTCGTCCCCGGCAAGTTCCTGCGCGCCTCCGACCTGGGCCAGAGCGGCGAGGGCGCCGAGTGGAAGACGGTCGTCCTCGACGAGGTCACCGGACGCGCGGTCGTCCCCAAGGGCTCCCTGGGCTTCCGCTGGACGGATTCCGGCAAGGGCGACTGGAATCTCGAACTCGGCCACATCACACCGCGGCTGAGTCTCCACGGCAGCGGTGTCGCGGCCGGGGTCGAGGTGCTGCTTCCGCGGTTCGACACGGAGCAGGGCCAGGGAGACGTCCTGCGCCGGGGCGTCCCCGCCACCCGCCTCGGCGGCCCGGAAGGCCCCCTGGTGACAACGGTTCTCGACCTCCTCCTCGCCCAGTACGGCGTCTCCCGGCCCGGTCTGCCCGGCAGCTGGCCCGCCTCCTACGAGGACGCGGACGCGCCCGGCACCCCCGCCTGGCAGGAGGTGCACACCTCGGTCCCGGCCGCCAAGTGCGTCAGGATCGCACGGGAGTTCGCGCGGACCGCCGAGCGCTCCAAGGGCCGCTGCATGATCCTCATGGGTGCGGGCACGAACCACTGGTTCCACTCGGAGACGATCTACCGCGCCTTCCTCGCCCTGCTCCAGCTCACCGGCTGCCAGGGCCGCAACGGCGGCGGCTGGGCGCACTACGTCGGCCAGGAGAAGTGCCGCCCGGTGACCGGCTGGGCCACCCTCGCGGCCGGCTCGGACTGGTCCCGCCCGCCGCGCCAGATGATCGGCACCGCGTACTGGTTCCTCAACACCGACCAGTGGCGCTACGACCGCTTCACCGCCGACGTGCTGGCCTCGCCGCTGGGCGAGGGCCGGTTGGAGGGGATGACGGGCGCGGACTGCCTGGCGCTGTCGGCGCGGTCGGGGTGGATGCCGTCGTACCCGACGTTCGACCGCAATCCGCTGGAGCTGGGTGAGGCGTTCGGCGACCCGGTGGCGAAGGCGGTGGCCGAACTCCGCTCGGGCACCCTCAAGTTCGCCTGCGAGGACCCGGACGCGCCGGAGAACTGGCCACGGGTGCTGACCCTCTGGCGGGCCAATCTGCTCGGCTCGTCCGCGAAGGGCGCCGAGTACTTCACCAAACACCTGCTGGGCACGCAGTCGTCGCTGAGCGCCGAGGAGGCGCGGCCCGAGGAGCGCCCGCGTGATGTGACCTGGCGGGAGGAGGCTCCCGAGGGCAAGCTCGATCTGCTGCTGTCGCTGGACTTCCGGCAGACCTCCTCCACGCTGCTCTCCGATGTCGTCCTGCCGGCCGCGACCTGGTACGAGAAGCACGACCTGTCCAGCACGGACGTGCACCCCTACGTGCACTCCTTCACTCCGGCCGTGGACCCGCCGTGGCAGGCGCGCACCGACTTCGACACGTTCAAGGCCCTGGCCGAGAGGCTGAGCGAGCTGGCCGAGGGCCATCTCGGGGTGCGCAAGGACCTGGTGGCCTCGCCCCTCCAGCACGACACCCCGGGCGAGATCGCCCAGCCGGGCGGTGTCGTCCGGGACTGGAAGCGCGGCGAGTGCGATCCCGTGCCCGGGAAGACCATGCCGAACCTGACGGTCGTGGAGCGGGACTACACGAAGATCGGCGCGAAGTTCTCCGCCCTCGGCCCGCTGGTCGAGCGGCTGGGCCTGCCCGCCAAGGGAATCGCGCTGATGCCGGACGAGGAGGTCGAGCACCTGCGGCAGCTCAACGGCGTCGCGTTCGAGGACCGTCCGGCCCTCGACACGGCCGTGAAGGCGGCGAACACCATTCTCGCCCTGTCCGGCACCACCAACGGCCGCCTGGCCACCCAGGGATTCCGCACCTTGGAGGCGCGCACCGGTCAGGAGATGGCCCACCTCGCCGCCGAGCACGAGGGCAAGCGCGTCACCTACGCCGACACCCAGGCGGCACCGGTGCCGGTGATCACCTCATCGGAGTGGTCGGGCAGCGAGTCGGGCGGGCGCCGCTACACGGCGTTCACGCTCAACACCGAGCACCTCAAGCCCTGGCACACCCTCACGGGGCGCCAGCACTTCTTCCTGGACCACGACTGGATCCACGAGCTGGGCGAGGCGCTGCCGGTGTACCGGCCACCCCTGGACATGCACCGGCTGTTCGGCGAACCGCGCCTGGGCCCGGACGGCACCGCTGAGGTGACGGTCCGTTACCTCACCCCGCACAACAAGTGGTCCATCCACTCCGAGTACCAGGACAACCTGTTCATGCTGGCGCTCTCGCGCGGCGGCCAGAACATCTGGATGTCCCCGCAGGACGCGGAGGCGATCGGCGTCGTCGACAACGACTGGATCGAGGCCGTCAACCGCAACGGCGTGGTCGTGGCCCGCGCTGTCGTCTCGCACCGGATGCCGGCCGGCACGGTCTACCTGCACCACGCCCAGGAGCGCACGGTGAACGTGCCGAGGACCGAGGCCACCGGCGCGCGCGGCGGCATCCACAACTCCCTCACCCGGCTGATCCTCAAGCCGTCCCATCTCATCGGCGGCTACGCCCAGTTGTCCTGGGCCTTCAACTACCTGGGACCTACGGGCAACCAGCGTGACGAGGTGACGGTGATCCGCCGCCGCAGCCAGGAGGTCCAGTACTGATGCGTCCGATGGCCCAGATCGCCATGGTGATGAACCTCGACAAGTGCATCGGCTGTCACACCTGCTCGGTCACCTGCAAGCAGGCGTGGACCAACCGCCGGGGCATGGAGTACGTCTGGTTCAACAACGTCGAGACCCGCCCGGGACAGGGCTATCCGCGCCGCTACGAGGACCAGGAGCGCTGGCGCGGCGGCTGGGAGCTGAACCGCAGGGGCGCGCTGAAGCTGACGGCGGGCGGGCGGCTGCGCAAGCTCGCCGGGATCTTCTCCAATCCCAGGCTCCCCGAGATCAAGGACTACTACGAGCCCTGGACGTACGACTACAAGAACCTCACCGACGCCCCGCTCGGCGACGACTATCCCGTCGCACGGCCCGTCTCGCAGCTCGACGGCAAACCGATGAAGATCGAGTGGTCGTCGAACTGGGACGACAATCTCGCGGGCGCCCCCGCCTACGGCGACTTGGACCCGATGGTCGAGCGCACCCGGCAACAGGCCTCGGACAAGGTGCGGTTCGAGTTCGAGCAGACCTTCATGTTCTATCTGCCGCGCATCTGCGAGCACTGCCTGAACCCGTCCTGTGTGGCGTCCTGTCCGTCCGGCGCGATGTACAAGCGGGCGGAGGACGGCATCGTCCTGGTCGACCAGGACGGCTGCCGGGGCTGGCGGATGTGCGTGACGGGATGCCCGTACAAGAAGGTCTACTTCAACCACCGCACCGGCAAGGCCGAGAAGTGCACCCTGTGCTATCCGCGTCTGGAGGTGGGTCTGCCGACGGTCTGCTCGGAGACCTGCGTCGGCCGGCTGCGCTACCTCGGGGTCGTCCTCTACGACGCCGACAAGGTGACCGCCGCCGCGTCCGTCAAGGACGAGAAGGCGCTGTACGAGGCCCAGTTGGGGGTCTTCCTCGACCCGGAGGACGAGAAGGTCCGGCGGGCGGCGGAGCAGGCGGGGATCCCGTACGACTGGCTGGAGGCGGCCCGCCGCTCCCCCGTGCACAGACTGATCAGCACGTACCGGGTGGCGCTCCCGCTGCACCCGGAGTACCGCACGATGCCGATGGTCTGGTACATCCCGCCGCTGTCGCCGGTGGTGGACGCGCTGTCGGAGACCGGGCACGACGGCGAGGAGGCGGGGAACCTGTTCGGCGCGATCGACACGCTGCGCATCCCGCTGGAGTACCTGGCGGAGGTCTTCACCGCCGGTGACACCGCCCCGGTGCGAGCCTCGCTGGAGAAGCTCGCCGCGATGCGCTCCCACATGCGGGCCCTGAACCTCGGCGAGGTCCCCGACCCCTCGGTGCCGGCCGCCGTGGGCATGGAGCCGGACGAGATCGAGGAGATGTACCGGCTGCTGGCCATCGCCAAGTACGAGGACCGGTACGTGATCCCGACCTCCGCCGTGGGCGACGCCCGCCGCCTGGAGGAGTCCGCGCTGCCGCAGGACTGCTCCCTGGACTACGACGGCGGTCCCGGCATGGGCGGCGACGGACCGTTCGGCCAGGACTCGGGCCGCAGACTGCTGCCGCTGGTGTCGGTGGAGAACTTCCACGTGCTGCGCAGACGGCAGACCTCGGACGACGCGGAGGAGACGACCTGATGCCCTCGGACGCGGTGCTGTACCAGGCGGCTGCGCTCTGCCTGACCTACCCCGACGACGACTTCATCGCCCGGCTGCCCCTGCTGCGTGAAGCGGCTCCGCAGCTGAGGGAGTTCACCGACCACGCCGCGGTCACCGATCCCCGGGAACTGGCCGCGCACTATGTGCAGGTCTTCGACTTCAAGAACCGGCACAGCCTGTACCTGAGCTGGTGGCGGGACGGCGACACCCGGCGGCGCGGCATGTCGCTGGTCCGCTTCAAGGCGCTCTACCGTGACGCGGGCCTGGAGTTCAGCGGTGAGGAGCTGCCCGACTTCCTGCCCGCGGTGCTGGAGTTCGCCGCCCGCACCGGCAACACCGACCTGCTCACCGAGCACCGCGACGGCCTGGAGCAACTCCGCTCCCGGCTCACCGACTTCGGCACGCCGTACGCCACCGTCCTGGACGCCGTGTGCGCCACGCTGCCGACCACCCGCACCGGGGTGCGCCGATGACCACACTCCTCTGGGGCGTGCTGCCGTACGTCGCCTTCGCCCTGCTCGTCGCCGGGCTGGTCTGGCGCCACCGCTACGACAAGTTCGGCTGGACCACCCGCTCCTCGCAGGTCTACGAGTCCAAGCTGCTGAACATCGCCTCACCCGCCTTCCACTACGGCATCCTCTTCGTGCTGGTCGGTCACGTCATCGGCCTGTTCGTCCCGGAGTCGTGGACGGACGCCCTCGGGGTGAGCGAGCACACCTACCACCTGTTCTCCCTCTACGGCGGCACCGCCGCCGGGATCGTCACCGTCGCCGGGATCGCGCTGCTGGTCTACCGCCGCCGCACCCGGGCGCCGGTGTTCCGCGCGACCACCGCCAACGACAAGCTGATGTACCTGGTGCTGGTCGCGGCGATCGTGATGGGCCTGGTCGCCAAGCTGAGCCACTCCTCCGGCGACGGCTACGACTACCGTCATTCCATGGCCCCCTGGGCCCGCAGCCTGTTCACGCTGAGCCCGGACACCGGCCGGATGGAGGGCGTCCCGGTGCTGTACCAGGTCCACGCGGTGATCGGCATGGCGCTGATCGCGCTGGTGCCGTACACGCGGCTGGTGCACATGTTCAGCGCGCCGGTCCAGTACCTCTTCCGCCCGTACGTGGTCTACCGCACCCGGGACCCCCGACAGCTCGGCCCCCGTCCCGAACGGCGCGGCTGGGAGCGGGCCAAGTACTGAGGGCTCAGGGCGGCGGGGGCCCGGTGAGCTGTGCCTGGGCGGCTCTGCGGAAGGCGGTGACGAGCCGGCCGCGGTCGTCGGCGCGGGTCGCGAGGACGACGTGGCTGGGCTCCACCCCACGCAGGGGGACGTGGGTGACGTCCGGGCGCGGGCCGCGGCCGCCCGAGTCGGCGGTGATGGCGATCGCCTGACCGGAGGCGATGAGTTCGAACTTGTCCTCCAGGGCGGCGATTTCGGGGCCGTCGGGGGCGCGGCGGCCGTCCGGGCGGGGGTCGATGCGCCAGAAGGCCTCCCAGGCCGGATGGGCGCCCGGCACCCGCGGCAGGGGCTCGTCCGCGATGTCGTCGAGCGTGACGAACTCCTTTCCCGCCAGCCCGTGGTCGAGGGGCAGCACCACCACTCTGGGTTCGTCGTACAGGATCGTGACATGCAGACCCTCGGTCGGGATGGGCAGCCGGGTCACCACCGCGTCCGCCCGGTGGTCCAGCAGCGCCCGCCGGGCGTCGTCCCACTCGAGGTGCTGGGCCCGCACCTCGGCGTCCGGGTACCTGTGGCGCATTTCCCGCACGGCCGGGGTCACGATCAGGTTCGTCGTGTACCCGACGGTGATCCGGCTGGGTTCGGCGGCGGCCCGGGTGCGGGCCGCCGCCTGGCCCGCGGAGCGCAGCAGCGCCTTGGCGAGCGGCAGGAAGACCTCCCCGGCCTCGGTGAGCCGGCTGCCCTGGGGAGTGCGGTCGAGCAGCCGCGCGCCGAGCTGCTGCTCCAGCCGCCGGATCTGCCGGCTCAGGGACGGCTGGGCGACGGCGAGGGCGGCGGCGGCACGGCCGAAGTGGCGGTGCTCGGCGACCACGGTGAAGTACCGGACCAGGCGGAGGTCGAGGTCAGGCTCTGGCATGCGGTCAGCCTACCTTGACCTGCGGTGATGCCTGAAACGTATTGCTTGATGCGGAACAGGTCTTTGATCTGCGGTGATCGGCGGGCGCACGGTGGGGGAGTCACCGCTTCTCTCTCTGACCGAAGGGTCGCATCATGCGTGTGTTCGTCACCGGGGCCACCGGTTTCATCGGTTCCGCAGTCGTCGCCGAGCTCCTGGACGCGGGCCACCGGGTCGTGGGCCTGGCCCGCTCCGACCACGGCGCGGCGGCGCTGACGGCGGCGGGTGCGCAGGTGCACCGGGGTGACCTGGACGACGTGGAGAGCCTGCGGGCGGGAGCGGCGGGGGCGGACGGTGTGATCCACACCGCGTTCGTCCACGACTTCTCGGACTACGCGGGCGCGGCGAGGACCGATCGCCGGGCGATAGCGGCACTGGGCGAGACGCTGGAGGGCTCCGGTCGGCCGTTCGTGGTCACCTCCGGAATCGCGGGGGTCGGACCGGGCCGGGTGGTGACGGAGGACGACCCGGCGGCACCGGAATCGCCGCGCGGCTCGGAGGAGGCCTTGGCGTACGCGGACCGGGGGGTACGGGTCTCGGCGGTGCGACTGGCTCCCACGGTCCACGGCGAGGGCGACCACGGCTTCGTCCCCCGCCTGATCGAGATCGCCCGCGCCCAGGGCGTAGCGGCGCACCCCGGCGACGGCACCAACCGCTGGTCGGCCGTGCACCGCCTGGACGCGGCCCGTCTGTTCCGGCTGGCCCTGGAGGAGGCCCCGGCGGGAGCGAGGCTGCACGGGGTGGCGGAGGAGGGCGTGCCGGTTCGGGAGATCGCGGAGGCGATAGGCCGCCGTACCGGTCTGCCGGTGGCATCGGCACCGGCAGACCACTTCGGCTGGCTGGGCCCCTTCTTCGCCCTGGACCTTCCGGCATCCAGCGACATGACCCGCAAGCGCCTGGGCTGGCACCCCGAACACCCCGAGCTGCGTCAGGACCTGAACGCCGGGCACTACTTCGCACCCGCCGGACGTCGGTCCCCGACAGGCTCCTAGGCGGCGCCGCCCTTCTGGTCCTTCTCCTCGTCCACGATCTCCGCGTCCACGACGCCCTCGTCGTCCTGAGGTGCGGTCCGCTGCTCGGTGCCCTCCGGCGGGGTCTGCTGGGCCTGCGCGTACATGGCCTGCCCCATCTTCTGGCTGACGGTGGCGAGTTTCTCCACTCCCGTGCGCAACTCGGCGGTGTCGGCGTTCCGTTCCAGCAGCCCCTTGACCTCCGTGACCGCCGCCTCCACCTCGGACTTGGTGTCGGAGGGCACCTTGTCCTCGTTGTCCCGCATGAACTTCTCTGTCTGGTAGACGAGTTGCTCGGCCTGGTTGCGGGTCTCGGCCGCCTCCCGGCGCTTGCGGTCCTCCTCCGCGTACTGCTCGGCCTCCCGCATCATGCGGTCGATGTCGTCCTTCGGGAGGGCCGAGCCACCTGTCACCGTCATCTTCTGCTCGCGACCGGTCGCCAGGTCCTTCGCCGAGACGTGCATGATCCCGTTGGCGTCGATGTCGAAGGCGACCTCGATCTGCGGGACACCCCGGGGCGCGGGCGGCAGACCCGTCAGGTCGAAGACGCCGAGCTTCTTGTTGTACGCGGCGATCTCGCGTTCGCCCTGGTAGACCTGGATGCCCACCGAGGGCTGGTTGTCGGCGGCGGTGGTGAAGATCTCCGAACGCCGGGTGGGAATCGTCGTGTTGCGTTCGATGAGCTTCGTCATGATGCCGCCCTTGGTCTCGATCCCGAGGGACAGCGGGGTGACGTCGAGAAGCAGGACGTCCTTGACGTCACCGCGGATCACCCCGGCCTGGAGCGCGGCGCCGACGGCCACGACCTCGTCGGGGTTGACCCCCTTGTGCGGGTCCTTTCCGGTCAGCTCCTTCACCAGCTCCGTCACGGCCGGCATCCGGGTGGAGCCGCCGACGAGGATCACGTGGTCGACCGCGGCGAGCTTGATCCCGGCGTCCTTGACCGCCTGGTGGAAGGGCGTCTTGCAGCGGTCCAGCAGATCGGCGGTCAGCTCCTGGAACTGGGCCCGGGTCATCTTCTCGTCGAGATGCAGCGGCCCCTCCGCGGAGGCGGTGATGTAGGGCAGGTTGATCGTGGTCTCGGAGGACGACGACAGCTCGATCTTGGCCTTCTCGGCACCCTCGCGGAGGCGTTGCAGCGCCATCTTGTCGTTGCCGAGGTCGATGCCGTACTGCCCCTTGAACTTCTTGACCAGGTGCTCGACGACCCGCTGGTCCCAGTCGTCGCCGCCGAGGTGGGTGTCGCCGTTGGTGGCCTTGACCTCGATGACGCCGTCGCCGATCTCCAGCAGGGAGACGTCGAAGGTGCCGCCGCCGAGGTCGAAGACGAGGACGGTCTGCTCCTCGCCCCGGTCCAGGCCGTAGGCGAGGGCGGCGGCGGTCGGCTCGTTGATGATCCGCAGGACCTTCAGGCCCGCGATCTCCCCGGCCTCCTTGGTGGCCTGGCGCTGGGCGTCGTCGAAGTAGGCCGGGACGGTGATCACCGCGTCGGTGACGTCCTCGCCGAGGTAGGACTCGGCGTCCCGCTTCAGCTTCTGCAGCACCCGGGCCGACAGTTCCTGGGCGCGGTAGCGGGTGCCGTCGACCGAGCCCTCCTGCGGGAAGCGCCAGCCGCCGTCCCCCATGTAGCGCTTGACCGAGCGGGCGGTGCGCTCGACGTTGGTCACCGCCTGCCGTTTGGCCACCTCACCGACGAGCACCTCGCCGTTCTTGGCGAAGGCCACGACCGACGGTGTGGTCCTGGCCCCCTCCGCGTTGGCGACGACGGTGGGTTCGCCGCCCTCCAGCACGGCCACCACGGAGTTCGTGGTCCCGAGATCGATACCGACCGCACGTCCCATCGCTGTCCCCTTCCGCCAGGGCGCTTCCCGGACTCCAGCACAAAACTTGAGTGGGCTCTTGTCAATGGTGCCGCAGTACCCGGGGGTCGGTCAGCGAAGCGTGCGCTCGGGCTCCCTCGGCTCCCCGCGCAGGGCCACGGCCCGCCGGGGTCGGTCGGTGATCAGCACGTCCACGCGCGGGTGGTCGAGAAACGTCTTCATCAGGGTGTCCTCGTTGACCGTCCAGACCATGGTGAACAGGCCGTTCCGGGTCGCCTCGCGCAGCACGCTCGCGCGGGCGAGCTGCTGGTGCACGGCGACCCCGCCGGCCCCGCAGGCGCGCACCCGGCGCATCGGCAGGAGCTCGCTGAGCCGCGTCCCGGCCAGCCGGGCCCAGCCGACCTCGTCGCGATTGCGGCCGAGCGAGAGGGCCGTGCGGACCCTGGGGTAGGCCTCGGAGATCGCGGCGACGGAACGGTCCTCCAGGGTGGTGGCGACGAATCCGTCCACCCCGAGCAGGGCGACGGCCCGGTCGATCACCTCGCGCTCGTAGCCGACCTCCTTGAGGTCGAGGTGGCCGACGAGCCTGCCCGCGATCAGCTCCATGACCTCGTCGACGACCGGCACCAGGTATCCGGCGCGCTCGCTCAGCTCGGCGTGGGAGATCGCCGACAGCAGCGGTCCGGTGTGGTCGACGCGGGCGTCGTGGTAGACGGCGAGGACGCCGTCGGCCGTGCGCCGGATGTCGAACTCGACGTACTCCGCGCCGCTGAGCAGCGCGTCCTCGTACGCCTCCCAGGTGGCGGCTCCGGCGCGTTCGGAGCCGCCGCGGTGGGCGGAGACGGCGGGTCGTCGCGGCATGATCGTCAACTCCCGGAGGGGGAACGCGGTGCGGGCACCACAGGGGGCGGGTCGTCGGACGCGGGCAGCAGGGTGCCGGGCCGTCTGCCGACCCTGCGGAGCAGGACGTATCCGATGACGACCAGGACGACGAAGGGCAGCCAGGCCAGCGCGTACGCGGTGCCGTACCGGCCGAGGTCGATGATGGACCGTGCCTCGTCGACATCGGTGGCGTTCACGCCGAAGAAGGCGAGCAGCAGGGTGGGCGGCAGGGCTATCAGGGTGGCCGCGGCGACGAGCGCGGAGACGACCCGGTTCTGCCGCTCGTCGCGGTCGGCGAGGGCGGCGTCCAGGGCGGCCGAGCGGGCGTTGATGACCGAGGTCAGCCGCTCGACCATACGGGCCGAGTTGTCGAGGCTGTCGCGGATGCCGAGGGTGTCGCCCAGCGAGGACTGGAAGCCCTCCGTGAGCATCTCGGGGATCAGCAGGCTGTCGACGTACGCCTCGACCCCGAAGGCGAGGTCCAGCTGGAGTTCGTTGACACCCTCCGAGAGGCGGGAGATCAGGGTGCGGACCTCGGCGGCCGAGCGGGTGGCGGCCCGCTCGTTCTCCTTCATCATCGCGAAGGCCGCGAGCCGGGTGCGCTGCAGCACGGCCAGCGCGGAGATCATGCCGAGGGCGACCACGGCCAGGCCGTTCTCCACGTGTAAGGCCCAGCCCGCCTGGACGGAGACGCCCCGGCCGTGGGCGGAGAGGGTGACGCCGTGGTTCCTCAGGTTGGGCGGCACGCTGACCCGGAGGCGGTCGGCGGCCTCGGCCGGCATCCTGCCGCGGTAGATGATCCCGTTGAGCAGCGCCGACTGCCGGGACTCGTCACCGTGGGCGAGCAGCTCCTCGCGCAACCGGCCGCCGGGAAAGACGAGTTGGTGCACGTTCAGCCCGAAAGTCAGGGGCTCGGGCAGACCGAGGCGTTCGCGCAGGACCTCCAGCAGGGGCCGGTCGCCGAGTCGGAGGCGCTCGCGGGCGAAGCAGGTGGTGGCGAGCCAGGAGGCGACCGCGCCGGCGTCGGTGGCGCCGGCGAACTCGCAGTCCAGCAGCAGGGTGGCGTCCCCGCGCGGGGTGGCGACGACGAGGAGGTCGACACGGGCGAGGCGCAGACCGTGGTCGCCGTCGGGCAGTGTCAGCTCACCGGCGGCCAGGTGCTCGGTCAGCACCGGTACGGGCAGCACCGCCTCGCCGGACTCCAGGTGCGGTGCGAAGCGGCCGAACTGGAAACGCTCGACGAGCCCCCGCGGCGCCGGGTCCGGCGGGCGCACGCGACAGCCGAGGCTGAACAGCAGCAGAATCCGGGTCACTTCCCGAGAGCCGATGTCAAGCACCGTCTCGCTGCCCGCCGTTCCCGTCACCATCGCGGTCCTTCCGACTCACCGGCGTCCATGTCATACCCCGAACCGACGTCGCGCAGGCCGCCCGGGTGGACGACCTGCGCGAGCCATGATCGCGGAGTGCTGCCCGATGCTCAGGCGAGCTTCGCGGTGAGGGTGATCGGGACGGCCTTCAGGGCCTGGCTGACCGGGCAGTTGGCCTTGGCGTCCTCGGCGGCGGCGAGGAAGTCCGCCTCGCTGATGCCGGGCACCGTGCCCTCGACGGTGAGGTGGATGCCGGTGATGCCCTCACCCGGCTGGAAGGTCACGTCCGCGGAGGTGACGAGCTTGGTGGGCGGGGTGCCGGCCTTGTCCAGGCCGTTGGAGAAGGCCATGCAGTAGCAGCTGGAGTGGGCCGCCGCGATCAGCTCCTCCGGGCTGGTCTTGCCACCCGCCGCCTCGGCGCGCGAGGGCCACGACACCGGCTGCGCGGCGATGGCACCGGAGGAGTCGAAGGTGACGACGCCGTTGCCCTGGAACAGGTTGCCTTCCCACACGGTGTGTGCGGAGCGCGTGGTTGCCACGATGAATCCCTTCACTGAGGTCCCGTGTTCGGGGGTCCGTGGGTCCCATCCGATCACACTCCGGCTCAACTCACCCGGAAGACCGGCCCACGCGCGGTGAACGGCAGCCGCGCCCCCTGCGGGATCAGATAGGCGTGCTCGCGCTTCACCCGCAGCACGTCGCACCAGCCGTCCGTGATGATCAGTACCGGTGCCCCGGGCGGGAAGTCCTCGGCGCGCTGGAGGAGATCCACGCCCGGCTGGAGAACCGTCCCGCCCCGGCCGTGCACCCGCACCTTCCCGGCGATGTCCGTCACGGACACATAGCCCGCGTCGTGCGCGGCCGCGTCGCAGAACACGACCCTCGCGGCCGGTACGTCCCGGGCCTCGGCGTAGGAGGCGATGGCGCCGAGGGCCTTGCCGAGCAGGATCCGGTTCATGGAGCCGGAGGTGTCCAGGACCACGCCGAAGGTGCAGCGGGCGATCTCCTCCGGCGGGAAGTACCGTCCCGCGCGCGGGATGTCGGGCGTGGAGGCCTGCCGGCGCGCCGGGCGGGCGTACGTCCGTACCGGCTCCGGACGGGGCACGAACTCGTCGAACCAGCGGGCCAGTTGCGCGTCCCAGGGCAGCGGCGGATGGCTGAGCGTGCGGATCTCCTCGACCAGGCCGCCGGGCAGGAAGCCGCGCTCCTGCCGCTGGTGCAGGTCCAGGCCCTGGTGGAGGCCGCGGCGGTAGAACTCGTCGAGGTCGACGTAGTCGCACCGCGGTCCGAGCGGGCCGCCCAGAATGTCACCGACGCCCTTGCCGCGCAGGGTGGCCAGGCGCCGCATCCGGCGCAGGTCGCCGGCGAGCCGGTCGTAGACCTCCTCGGCGGACAGGCCCGCGAGCGTGGCGTCGTACAGGAGCCCCTCCGGCATCGTGCCGACGTCCATCTCCTTGAGCCAGCCGTTGATGACGTAGTCGCAGGCGACGTTGAAGAGGTAGGGGTCGCGGGCGCCGCAGCGGTCGCCGTGGCGCAGCGCGGCGTGCAGCATCTCGTGGGCGAGGACGAACCGCCACTCCTCGTCCTCGAGGGTGCGCAGCGGGTTGATGTAGATCTCGCCCGCCTCGGCGTTCACCGCGGCGACGGAGATGCCGTGGGCGCGCGCGAGTTCGGCGTCGGCGACCAGTGTGATCCCGGCCGCGATCCCGGCGAGCAGCGGGTAGGAGGAGACGAACCAGCTCAGGGCGCGCTGCCAGGGGCGCAGGGCGGCCGGTTCGCCGGTGAGGCTGTCGCGGCGGCCGCCCGCCATGTCCATCGCCGCGGACACGGTGCGGGTGAGCGCGGTGGCGAAGGCCAGCTGGTGGTCGGGCGGCTGCCCGTACCAGCCGTGCCACTCCACCAGACGCAGGTCGGGGGCGTCACCCGCGGTGCCGCTCCGCTCGTACACGGCCGGGACGCCGTCGCGGCGCCAGCGCGCGGCGAGTTGCTCCTCGTCCCCGTCGGGATAGGCGGCGGGCAGGTGTTCCGGGGCCTTGCCGACGGGGAAACCGAGCAGGAAGCGGTTGACGACGACGCAGCGGGCGACGAGTTCGCAGCGGTCGGGCTGCTCGCGCTCGCCCTTGGCGGCCGGGACATGGCCGAAGCCGAGGTGGAGGATGGCGTGGGCGAGGGCCCAGGCCCAGTCGGCCGGGTCGGCGATGCGGTCGGGGTGGGCGTGCAGGGTGGCGCTGGAGGTGACCCGGACGAGTCCCTCGCGCGGGGCCAGCTCGCAGCTCTCCTGGCGGCAGACGTCGAACTCCACCGCCGCCAGCGCCGGGTTGGCCTTCACCAGCCGCATCCCCTCGGCGAAGGCCTCGCCCGCGAGGTCCCGCTTCTTCTTCGGCCGCTCACGGCTCACCGGCGCGCCTCCACCAGGCGGGGCATGTCCCGGGCCGCCTCCACGAGGAACCAGGAGGGCAGCACCGGGTTGCCGTCGGCGTCGGAGGCGATGACGGTCTGGGCGACCTCGACGGAGATCTCCGCGAGCTGCACGAGCAGCGACTTGGCGCGGTAGGCGGTCTGGCGCCCGCTCGCCGACATGTGCTCCTTGGCGGCGGGCAGCTCCTTGATGAGGCGGCCGCGGAAGGAGTCGGCGAGGTAGTAGAGCAGATCGCGGTCGGCCAGGCGGTTCGGCCAGCGGGCGTCGCCCTTGATGATGGCCTCGATGCCGAACCGACTGCGGACGATCTTGACATAGCCGCAGAACGCGGTCGCGTGGGCGGGTGTCAGCGTGCCGTGCGCGAGGACCTTCAGGGTCTCCTCGTCCAGGCCGGGGCCGAAGGAGTGCAGCGCGTCGGAGAGCATGTGCCAGGAGCGGGGCGTGGAGAACGGCTCCTCGGTCTTGGGCGGCTTGGACCACAGGTGGTCGGGCCGGTCGGTGAGGTGGTCCACGACCCACGGGTGGACGTCGTTGCCCGCGGCCCAGGTCAGCCAGTCCTTGGGGGACGCCTCCAGGTGGACATGGGTGAGGCGGTTGACGAGCGCGGAGGCGATGGGCCGGGCGAGGGCGTTGTCGGTGGCGCGGTTTCCCGCCCCGATGACGATCGACCCCTTGGGCAGCTCGTAGTTGCCGATCCGGCGGTCCAGGATCAGCGAGTAGAAGGCCTTCTGCACATCCGGCGTGGCCGCGTTCAGCTCGTCCAGGAACAGGCAGTACGGCTCGTCCCGGGCGATCGTCTCCGGCGGGCAGAACACCGACCGCCCGTCCCGGATCTGGGGTACGCCGATCAGGTCCTCGGGCGCGAGCTGGGTGCCCAGCAGGCTCACGCACTCCAGGCCGAGCGACTCGGCGAAGTCCCGCACCAGGGAGGACTTCCCGATGCCGGGGGCGCCCCAGACGAAGACCGGCCGCACGGTGGCGAGGCCGAGGAGGAGTTCGGGGAGACGGGCGGGCGTGACGGTGACAGCAGCCTGCAAAGCAGAGGCTCCTCAGGGGTGTTCGAATGGGTTCGACGGTGAACAGTGTGTGCGTACGACCGTTTTGACGCACCCGGTTTTCACCCGGCCCGCGTCACGGGCACCCGCTTCTCAGGCCGCCCGTTCCCGCTCCCCACGCTCCTTGGCCGCCCGCTCCTTGGCCGCCCGCTCCACCGGCACCTGCGGCCCGCCCGACTCGTCCAGCCAGCGGCGCAGGACGCGGTGCACCTGCTCGGCACCGACGAGTTCCGTGCCGTCCTCGACCGGCGTGGACAGGGCGAGCGGGGAGAGCAGGAAGGGCCTGCCCTGGGCACCGCCGAGGCCGCCGTGCGAGCCGATCTGCTCCTCGAAGGCGAGGACTTCGCCGTCGGCCGGGTCGTACATGGAGTTGACCATGACGTCGGCGGTGTGCGGGAAGGAATGGGTGCGCCGCACGACCTCGGCGGCGCCGGGGCCGAAGGCGGCGAGCGGGCCGGGGTCCTGGTCGAGGCGGTCCAGGGGGATCTCGGTGCCGAAGGGGCCGAGCACGACCCCGCCGTGCCGCTCGCTGCGGACCAGCAGGAAGCCGACGCCGGGGTGGTTGGCGAGGGTGGTCAGCAGGGCCGGGTGGCGGGCGTCGATCTCCTCCTTGGTCATCCGGTGCGGGACGTCCGGGAAGGAGATCAGGCCGAGGTTGCCGGAGGCCAGCACCATCGGCTCCGAGTGGCGGGCGGGGCGGTGCCGCTCGCCGCGCTCCTCGACGGGGATCCGCAGCGCGGCCCGTACGGCGGCGCGGGCCTCGGCGCCGCTGTGGGTGCGCCGGGCCCGGCGCGGCACGGGCAGCCCGCAGCCGGCCCGGACCAGGTCGCCGAGGGTGAGGCCGTAGCGGGAGCGGAAGGTCTCGCCGGGGCTCTGCCCGTGGTCGGAGAGCACGACGATCCGGTACGGCCGCGGCGCGTGCTCGGCGACCTGCTCGATCAGTGCCAGAGCCGCGTCGAGGCGCTGGAGGACCTTCTCGGCGTCACGGCTGACCGGCCCGGAGTGGTGGGCGACCTCGTCGTAGGCGACGAGGTCGGCGTAGACGGCGGTGCGCCCGGCGAGCATGTCGCCCATCACCGCGGCGACGACGACGTCCCGTTCGACGATGGTCGCGAAGGCCCGGACGAGGGGGTAGAGGCCGCCGCGCGAGACCCGCGGGCGGGCCTTGCGCAGCCGGGCACGGGTGGACTGGCCGATCTCCCGGCCGACCTCGGCGACGAACGAGAGCGCGGTGCGCACCGCGTTCGCCGGATCGGAGAAGTAGGCGAAATAGCCCGCCCGGGAACGGTTCTCTCGGCTGCGGCGCCTGGTCGCGATGGACAGCACCAGGGCCTGCTCCTCGGCCCCGCCGCTGAACAGGTTGCCGCGGCTGGCGCCGTCGACCGTGAGCAGTCCGCTGCCCCCGAAGGCCTCGCCGGCCCGGCGCTGGAGCTCGGCGGCGCTGGTCGGGCGGTTGCAGACCATCACCTCGCGGGTGTCCTTCTCGTACCAGCGGAAGGCGGGGACGTCGAAGTTGCTGCCGTGCAGGATGCCGAGCTGACTGGCACCCGTCTGGCTGGACCAGTCGGTGCGCCAGGGGGTCAGCCGGTGGGTCGGGCGGTTCCCGTCGGTCCAGCGGGCGAGGGTCGGCATGAGCCCCTTGCCGACGGCGTCCCGCAGCACGTCGTGACCGACCCCGTCGAGCTGCATGAAGACGGTTCCGGGCGTGGACGGACACGGCGGCGCGCTGCCGCGCCGACGGTCGGCGAGGCGGTACAGCCGACGCCGGTAGGCGTCGTCGTCGCGTACGGCGAGGGCGGCGCCGGTGGCCGAGGCGACCGCCGACATCACGGCGGCGACCACCACGGCGGTCTCCCAGGCGGCGCCGCCGCGCTCGGCGGGGTTCAGCCGCAGGGCGACGAGCAGGAGGGCGCCGTTGAGGAAGAAGACCAGCAGACCGAGCACGAGCGCGGGCACCAGCAGCAGCAGCCGGACGAGCAGCGGCCAGGCCAGGGCCGACAGGACACCGAAGGCACCGGCGCCGAGGGCCGCGGTGACCGCGATCCGGGTGGCGCTGTCGCCGTCGGGGGACTGGAGCTGGAAGTCCGGCAGGATCCCGGCGAGCACCAGCATGGTGAGCGTCGACACCACCCACACCGCGACGCTGCGCCCGACCTGACTGGCCACCCGCCGCCAACGCCGCCCAACCACGCCCCGTACACCTCACGTCCCGACCCGACTGTCAGGCGGGCCTGCCTCCACCTTGTCATATGGACGCGCGGGAGCACGGGGTCGTTGCTAGCGACCGTCGTAGCCCGCCGTCGGCAGGGACAGGCGGCGGTGCACGTGGGCCTTCATCCGGGAGTCGTAGCGGGGCTCCGCGCTGCCCACCGTCTCCACCCGGACCCCGCGTCGGGCGCACTCGGCGGTGAACTCCTCGGCGGAGGACAGGGCGCTCTCCAGCACCCGGCGGCTGGGCACCACGAACAGGTCGACGCCGGGACGCACGCCGTCCCACAGCACGCAGTGGTCCGCCCGCAGTCCGCGCACCAGCAGTTCCCGGCTCACCGTGTATCCGTGCTCCGCCGCCCACCGCGCGCACATCGCGTGCTGGCTGCGGGAGTCCACCAGGAAGGGATCGGCGTCCAGTTCCTCCAGCGGCGTCAGACTCGCGATCGCCGTGACCCGCACCGGTCCCATGGGGTCCCCCTCACCTCCGGTTTCAGGCGCCGACACTACTCCTGCCCGTAGGCTTCGGGGGAGTCGCGCGAAGGAGGCAAAGAGGTGCCCGTGGAGATCACCTGGTGGGGTCACGCCACCTGCACGGTCGCCGACTCGGACGTACGCGTCCTGACCGACCCCCTGTTCGCACGCCGGCTCGCGCATCTGCGCCGCCGCCGGGGCGCGCTCCCCCCGCCCGGCGCCTGGCGCGCCGATGTCGCGCTCGTCTCCCATCTGCACGCCGACCACCTGCATGTTCCGTCCCTGGCTCGGCTCGCCGCGGGCACGCGCCTGGTCGTGCCCCGGGGCGCGCTCCGGGCCGTACCGGGTCTGCGCCGGCTCACGCATCTGCGGATCGCCGAGGTGCGGGCCGGCGATGTGACGCGTGTGGGTGGTCTGCGGGTGCGGGCCGTACCCGCCCGCCACGACGGACGGCGCCTGCCGGTGGGACGCCACCACTCCCCCGCCCTCGGCTACGTCATCGAGGGGGAGGCGCGCACCTACTTCGCCGGGGACACCGGACTGTTCGACGAGATGGCGCGGGAGGTCGGCCGGGTCGACGTGGCACTGCTGCCGGTGGGCGGCTGGGGGCCGTACCTCGGCGAGGGCCACCTCGACGCGGGGCGGGCGGCGGAGGCACTGGCCCGGCTCGCGCCCCGGAGCGCGGTGCCGGTGCACTACGGCACGTACTGGCCCATCGGCATGGACGCCGTGCGCCCCCATGAGTTCCATGCGCCGGGTGACGAGTTCGCGAGGCTCGCCGCCGAGCGCGCGCCGGGCGTCGCCGTGCACCGGCTCGGGCACGGGGAGCACGTACGGCTGGAGGTGTCCGCGTGAGCCTTTTCGCGGCGGCGTCCTCGACGGTGGCGGCCGAGTCCGCGCAGCAGGCGATCGGCTTGCCGACGCTGTTCGTGCTGGTCCTGCTCGGGGCGCTGGTGCCGGTCATACCGACGGGGGCGCTGGTGAGCACGGCGGCGGTGGTGGCGTTCCATCAGACGGCGCCGTTCACTCTGGCGATGGTCTTCGTCACGGCCTCGCTGGCCGCCTTTCTCGGTGACATGACGCTGTACTGGCTCGGACGGCGGGGGATGAAGTCCCGGAACGGGTCGCGGTGGTTGAAGGCGATCCGGTCCCGGGCGCCGGAGGAACGGCTGGAGCAGGCGCAGACGAAACTGACCGAGCACGGTGTCGCGGTGCTGGTGCTGTCCCGACTGGTTCCGGCGGGGCGACTGCCGGTGATGCTGGCCTGTCTGATCGCCGAGTGGCCCATGCGACGGTTCGCCCGGGGGAATCTTCCGGCGTGCCTGGCATGGGCCGTGACGTATCAGCTGATCGGGATTCTCGGTGGTTCGCTGTTCCCGGAGCCGTGGGAAGGGGTCGTGGCGGCGGTGGCGTTGACGCTGGTGATCAGCGCGGCGCCGAGTGTGTGGCGCCGGGTCCGGACCTAGTGCCGCGTCAGGACCCGCGAGCCTCCCACCGGCAGATCCCACAGGTCCTCCCTCGGCAGCCCCGCCTCCTCCCAGGCCGCCCGCACCCTCCTCAGCGGCTCCAGCACCGGCTCCGCCGACAGGACGAACGTGCCCCAGTGCATGGGCGCCATCCTGCGTGCCCCCAGGTCCCGGGTCGCCCGCACCGCCTCCTCCGGGTCGCAGTGGACGTCGCTGAGCCACCAGCGGGGGTCGTAGGCGCCGATAGGCATGAGGGCCAGGTCGATTCCGGGGTAGCGGCGGCCGATGCGGGTGAACCAGTGGCCGTAGCCAGTGTCACCCGCGAAGTACAGCCGTCGGCCCTCCTCGTCCGTCAGCACCCAGCCGCCCCACAGGCTGCGGCAGGTGTCGGTGAGGCTGCGCTTGGACCAGTGGTGGGCGGGCACGAAGTCGAAGCGGACGCCGTCCAGTTCGGCCGCCTCCCACCAGTCCAGTTCGGTGACGGTGGTGAAGCGGCGGCGGTGGAACCAGCGGGCCAGACCGGCTGGTACGAACACCGGGGTGTCGCGCGGCAGTCGGCGCAGGGTGGGGGCGTCCAGATGGTCGTAGTGGTTGTGGCTGATGACGACCGCGTCCACGGGCGGGAGCGTGTCCCAGTCGATCCCGACCGGGGTGATCCGGGCCGGGGTGCCGATGATGCGCCGGGACCAGACCGGGTCGGTGAGGACGGTGAGGCCACCGATCCGGACCACCCAACTGGCGTGTCCCGCCCAGGAGACGGCGAGGGTGCGGGCGTCGACGCGGGGCAGCGGGGCCGGTTGGCAGGGCAGCAGCGGGAGGTCCGCCAGGCCCTCACGGCCGGGGCGGATCGCGCCCTCGCGGGCGAACCGCGCCATGGCCTTCAGGCCGGGCAGCGGCGCCGTCAGGCGGTCGTGGAAGGTGCGCGGCCACACTCGCCGCTCGCCCAGGGGTCGGGGTTCGGCGAGCGGGGGCAACGGAGCGGTGGATGCGGGGCTGTCGCATTCCTTCGTGATCGACTCGGACCGCTGCGTCATCGAGGACGCGGTCGACTCGGACTGCTGCGTCATCGAGGAGACTCCCATCGCCGAGCATCGTCGCGGAGATCGTCGAAGACCGACTTCACATGGTTGAACGCGCCTCGCACATGGGGCAGTTCCAACGGCGAGGGTGAACCGAGGCATTCCGCGCGCTCCTCGTCGGTGCCGCCGAGGAGGTCCCCGGTGGACAGCCGCACGCGCGGTGCCGCGAGGTCGTCGCCGAACCGGTGTCCGCCGGGCGCGGGCATGCCGAGCCTGGCGGTGAGGAAGTCCTCCAGTTCCTGGGCGTCGCCGACGCCGTGCGCGCCGAGCGCGCCGCGCAGGGGGCCGAGGTCGACATAGAGATGCCGCCCGGCCTGCGGCGGGCGGGCGACGGCTCCGGCTTCGACGACGAGCGCGTGCAGGGCGGCGGCCACGCGTGCGTGCAGGGCCACGGCGGCGGTGCGGCGGGCGGTGACCGGTTCGGGTTCGGTGAGGGCGTATCCGGCCGCGGCGGCGACCGGCCCGGCGACCCGCGCGCCGAGCGCCGTGAGCACGTCGAGCACGCGCGCGTGGAGGCCCTCTCCGGCCTCGCCCGGCGGGAACCGGGCGACCGCGGCGGGCCAGCCGGGGGGCAGCAGCGCGCCGGCCAGGTCGGTGACGACGCTGACCCGTTCCGGGAGCATCTCGGCGGGGCTGAGCAGCACGGAGTCGTGCGGGGCGTGCCGGGTGTCCCGCCAGGTCTCGTCGCTGACCAGGTGCAGGCCCTCGCCCGCGGCGGCCTCGACGGTCTCGTGCAGCAGCTCCGGGGGCGCCACGGTGGCGGTGGGGTCGTCCGCGACCGACAGCACCAGCAGCCGCGGGTCACCGCCTTCGGCGCGGACCCGGCGCACGGTCTCCAGCAGGGCGTACGGATCGGGCACCCCACCGCTCTCGGCCGGGGTGGCGACATGGAAGACGGGTCTTCCCAGCAGGCGCGCGTACGGCGCCCACCAGGCCGCGCAGGGCCGGGGCACCAGGACGTCGCCGCCGAGCGCGGCGGTCAGCGCGAGCAGCAGGGCGTTCGCGCCGGGGGCCGCGACCACCCGGTCCGGTACGGCGGACAGACCGCGCCGGTCGAAGTGTCCGCAGGCGGCGTCGAGCAGGGCCCCTCCCCCGCCCACGGGTTCGCTCTCGGCCCGGCCGGCCGCAGCGGCGAGCACGGCGGACAGCTCGGGCAGCACCGGCAGCCCGTCCCCGGGCAGCGGTGGCCCGTACCGGACGGGGCCGTGGCTCTCGGGAACCCTCCGCGCCACCCTGACTCCCTCCTGGTGCGTGCGGGGCGACAGGGCGCCCCAGGGGTTCTGCGTACCCAGCGAGCCGGATCAGATGCCCCCCGTAGGCCCTCCGCGGCGCAGCCGGTACACGGCGCCTCCCGCGGCGGCCGCGATCAGCACCCCGCCCGCGACCAACAGGGGCACGGAGTCGGTGAAGGCGCCGCCCTCGCCGGCGTGCACGCCCTTCTGGATCACCGCCGGCGGGCAGGTCTCCCGGTGCGGCTCGGGACACGGCCGGGCGGAGTGCGTCGCACCGCCCTTGGCGACGGTGAAGGTCGCGCTCCACTGCTTGCCCTGCCCGCCGGGGGCGGCGGGACAGGTCCCGTCGACGGTCCAGGCGGTGTCGGGCCCCACGGAGTCGACCCCCTCCAGCTCCGCCGCGGAGACGATCCGGGCGGACCCCCGGTAGGCGGGCCCCCCGGCGCCCTCCTGCCCCGCGACCTGGTGCAGGGCGACCGTGCCCTCCTCGAAGGCCTGCGAGGTGGCGTCCATGGTGGGGGGCGCGGGCCCGCCGAGGGGATCGCAGGTGACGGAGACGGTGACGGATCCGCCCGGCTGCACGCTGCCCGGACTGACCTCCGCGGCCGGTTCCGCGAGGGCCGACGAGGCGGCGAACCCCAGGACGACACCGCCCAGGGCGAGGGCGGACAGGACACGGACGATGCGGCGCATGACGCGGGCTCCTCAACAACCGACGGCTGTGGGACGCGCGGCCACGCGCCCCACAGCCATCAGAGCCTCCTTGCCGCCACCCCGCGCGCGGCCGAACGCCATTGGCGGGACGAAGACGCCCGTGCGGGTGACACGGAACCTACGCCGCGTCCCGCAGCACCTGTTCCCGCACCCGCCCGCAGCACCGGCTGATCAGCCGGGACACGTGCATCTGCGAGATGCCCAGCTGCTCGGCGATCCGGCTCTGCGTCATGTCGCCGAAGAACCGCATGTACAGAATCGCCCGCTCCCGCTCGGGGAGTGCGGCGAGCCGCGGCTTCACGGCCTCCCGGTCCACCACCGTGTCGAGCGCCGGGTCAGCGGACCCGAGCGCGTCGCTCAGGGAGTAGCCGTCCTCGCTGCCGGGCAGTTCCGCGTCCAGGGACAGCGCCGTGAAGCTCTCCAGCGCCTCCAGACCGGCCTTGACGTCCGCCTCGGTCATGTCCGCGTGCTCGGCGATCTCCGCCACCGAGGGCCGGCGACCGGAGACGGTCTGCAGATCCTGGACGGCGAACCGGACCCGGTTACGGAGGTCCTGCACCCGCCGCGGCACGTGCAGCGTCCACATGTGGTCCCTGAAGTGCCGCTTTATCTCACCGGTGATGGTCGGCACGGCGTAGCTCTCGAAGGCGTTGCCCCGTTCGGGGTCGTACCGGTCGACCGCCTTCACCAGCCCGAGGGCCGCGACCTGGCGCAGGTCCTCGAAACTCTCGCCGCGGCTGCGGAACCGGCCCGCGAGCCGGTCCGCCATCGGCAGCCAGGCTTCGACGATCTTCTCGCGGAGTGTGTCGCGCTGCGGCCCGTCAGGCAGCGAGGCGAGCTTGCGGAACGCCTCCGCGGTGTCCGGGGCGTCATCGTGCGGGTGGTGCTTCGCGCTCACTCGTGTGGGCATGTGCGTCGCAACTCCCTATGTCCTGTGCTCTGGTTGGACGGTCACCGTGGGAGCGCGCGGCGGAACCGGACGGAACGCAGCCCGGGTCGACGATTCGCCGCTCCCACGGACGTGCCTCCTGTCCGAAGCACTGGGAGTGCGCCTGCCCGGGCCCTCACGCCGCAAACACCCCGTCCAGGGTTTTCGGCGGTCGCGCAGGGTGACTCGTAGGGCTGCCCGTCCGTACTCGTCCGGGAGGTCCGGCATGACCACCAAGGTCTCCGATCACGTACTGCAACGACTGCGCGAATGGGGGGTGGAGCATGTCTTCGGCTACCCCGGCGACGGCATCAACGGCCTGCTCGCGGCCTGGGGCCGGGCGGAGAACCGGCCGCGGTTCATCCAGTCCCGGCACGAGGAGATGTCCGCGTTCCAGGCGGTCGGCTACGCCAAGTACAGCGGACGGGTCGGAGTGTGCGCGGCCACCTCGGGACCGGGCGCCATCCATGTTCTGAACGGCCTGTACGACGCCAAGCTGGACCACGTTCCGGTGGTGGCGATCGTCGGCCAGACGCACCGGACCGCGATGGGCGGCTCGTACCAGCAGGAAGTCGATCTGCACACCCTGTTCAAGGACGTGGCCTCGGAGTTCGTGGAAACGGTGACCGTCCCCGAGCAGCTGCCGAACGTACTGGACCGGGCGATCCGCACCGCCTACGCGCGCCGCTGCCCGACCGCGATCATCATTCCCGGCGATGTGCAGGAGCTGGAGTACACCCCGCCCACGCACGAGTTCAAGATGGTGCCCTCCAGCCTGGACCGCAGTTCGTGGACCGCGGTCCCCTCGGAGGAGTCGCTCCAGCGGGCCGCGGAGATCCTCAACTCCGGTGACAAGGTGGCGATCCTGGTCGGCCAGGGCGCCGCCGGGGCACGGGCCGAGGTGGAGCGGATGGCCGAGCTGCTCGGCGCCGGCGTGGCCAAGGCGCTGCTCGGCAAGGACGTGCTGAGCGATGAACTGCCGTATGTCACCGGCTCGATCGGTCTGCTGGGCACGCGGGCGTCGTACGAGATGATGCGGGACTGCGACACCCTGCTGACGGTCGGGTCGTCCTTCCCGTACACCCAGTTCATGCCGGAGTTCGGCAAGGCGCGGGGGGTGCAGATCGACCTCGATCCGCACATGGTCGGGATGCGTTACCCCTACGAGGTGAACCTCGTCGGCGACGCGAAGGCGACGCTGGCCCGGCTGATCCCGATGATCGACGCCGAGCGCGGGCGCGAGTGGTACGACACCGTGTGCGACAACGTGTCGCGCTGGCGGGACATCATGGAGCGGCGGGCGAATCTGTCCGCCGACCCGATCAACCCGGAGTACGTGGCCCGGGCCCTCGATCCGCTGCTGCCCGCCGACGCCATCGTCAGCTCCGACTCGGGCTCGGCGGCGAACTGGTACGCCCGGCATCTGACGATGCGCCCCGGTATGCGCGGCTCCCTGTCCGGCACGCTCGCCACGATGGGCTGCGGGGTGCCGTACGCGATCGGCGCGAAGTTCGCGCATCCGGACCGGCCCGCGATCGCGCTGGTCGGGGACGGCGCGATGCAGATGAACGGGATGGCGGAGCTGATCACGGCGGCGAAGTACCGCGATCTGTGGGAGGACCCGCGCCTGGTGGTCGGTGTGTGGAACAACCGCGACCTCAACCAGGTCACGTGGGAGATGCGGGCCATGGGGGGCGCGCCGTCCTTCCTGCCCTCGCAGGAGCTCCCGGACGTGCGGTACGCCGAGTTCGCCCGCTCGCTCGGCCTTACCGGGATCCGGGTGGAGAAGCCGGAGGACGTGGAGGCGGGCTGGCGGGCCGGTCTCGAGGCGGACGGCCCGGCGGTGATCGAGTTCCTGACCGACCCCGCGGTCCCGCCGATCCCGCCGCACGCGACGTGGGACCAGATGGAGGCCACGGCCGCGTCGATCCTGAAGGGCGACGCGGACCGCGGCTCGATGATCAAGCAGGGCTTCAAGGCGAAGATGCAGGAGTTCCTGCCGGGGCGGGAGCGGAAATAGGCTCGCTCGCCTCCCTCGGCAGCAGCAGCTCCTCGTATCGGCCCAGCGCCATCAGAACGCCCAGCATCAACAACGGGATGATCACAACGAGCAACACCATGGCCAGTCCTTCCGCGGAGCGGTGCGCGGGGGGCGCGGACCGGGTCTCCGGACCGGCGCGAGGCAAACCCGGACGAGCCGTGTCGGCTGCCGTGCTTCGGGTACGCGGTGCGGACCCGCGAAGATCTGGAGGGAGTCATGCAGCGAGGCAGCGACCGACTGAGCGTCCACCGTGACGACGAGATGAAGCACGAACTCCAGGGCCTGCTCAGGTCCGGCCACCCCACGCGCGTGGAGGAGTGGCACGACCCCGAGCCCGGCGCCGACGACGATCCGCAGCTGGCGGGCGGTCCGGTGACACCCGGCGTGGGTGCGGTCTCCTTGCCGGCCGTACGCCAGGCACTGGCCCGGTACCTCAGCCGCAGCGCGTTCCCGGCGGGCCCCCGCGAGCTGGCCGGCACCCTGCGCCACGGCTACGCGCCCGACGCCCTGGTGGAGCCCCTGAACCACCTGCCGCGCTCGGCGCGCTACACCACCGTCCAGGAACTGGCGGAGGCCCTGACCGGCGGCGAGAGGGGCCGCCGCCATGGCTGACCTGGTACGGGAGGTCATGACCGCTGGCGTGGTCGCCGTCCGCCCGGACGCGTCGCTGGTGGAGGCGGCCCAGTTGATGCGCGCCCAGGACATCGGCGACGTGGTGGTGGCCGACGGCCAGCGGATCGTCGGGATGCTCACCGACCGTGACATCACGGTGCGCGCGGTGGCGGACGGCATCGACCCGCTGACCGTGAGCGTCGGGTCGGTGTGCAGCACCGATCCGGTGGTGGTCGCGCCGCAGGACCCGGTGCCGGCCGCCGTCGCCCTGATGCGCCGGCACGCGGTGCGCCGCCTGCCGGTCGTCGAGGACGGCCTGCCGGTCGGCATGGTCAGCCTCGGCGACCTCGCCGAGGCCCGGGACCCGGACTCGGCGCTGGCGGACATCAGCCGTGCCACGCCGGACGGCTGACCGCGTGGGCCGCGACCAAGCCGCCGAGATCACCGCCTCCGACGTCACCGTGGACGTCGGCGACGCGACCGTCCGCTATCTGCTGTACGGCCTGCTGCCGGGCTGGTTCCTGCCCGGCCTGGCCGACTGGGTGATGCACCGGCGCACCCGGATCGAGGAGACGGCGGGCACCAAGGAATCACTCATCCACGCCCTGATGATGACCGAGGTCGGCGTGCCCATCGCGCTGACCCTGCGCTACGAAGTCAACCCGATGCTGCTCGCCGTGCAGCTCGGCAGCACCGCGGCCCACGAGGCCACCGCGCTGTGGGACGTACGCACCGCCGAGGACAGCGGTCGCGAGGTCAAGCCGATCGAACAGCACATCCACAGCTTTCTGGAGTCCCTGCCGTTCGGCGCGCTCGCCTCGCTGATGTGCCTGCACGCCGACCAGGTCAGGTCGCTGCTGCGCGGGGGCCGGGGCGATCCGGACGCCTGGCGGCTGGTGCCGCGTCGGCGGCCGCTTTCCCGCGCGTATCTCGCGGGCATCGGGGCCGCGATCGGCGTCTGTGTGCTGCTGCCGTACGGCGAGGAGCTGCTGCGGTGCCGGCGGGCGGCGCGAAAGAGGAAGAAGGAGGACTGAACCATCATGCGCATCGCATTTCTCACCGCGCCCGAGGGCGTCGAGCAGGTGGAGCTGACCGATCCCTGGCAGGCGGCGGTGGACGCTGGTCACGAACCGGTGCTCGTGTCGACGAAGCCGGGGAAGATCCAGGCCTTCCACCACCTGGACAAGGCGGACACCTTCCCGGTGCAGGAGGTCGTGGGCGAGACGTCCGCCGACGCCTTCGGCGGGCTCGTGCTGCCCGGCGGGGTCGCCAACCCGGACTTCCTGCGGATGGACGACAAGGCCGTCGCCTTCGTCGCCGCCTTCTTCGAGCAGGGCCGGCCGGTCGCCGCGATCTGCCACGCGCCCTGGACGCTGGTGGAGGCGGACGTGGTCCGGGGCCGGGTGCTCACCTCCTGGCCGAGCCTGCGCACCGACATCCGCAACGCGGGCGGCACCTGGGTCGACGAGCAGGTCAAGGTCTGCGACCACGGCGCCAACAAGCTGATCACCAGCCGCAAGCCGGATGACCTGAAGGCGTTCTGCGAGACCTTCCTGGACGTCTTCGCCGAGGAGGCGGGCTGATGGATCACGACCCCAAGCAGGAACAGCGCGAGGCCTTCCGGGCGGACGACCCGGCCGGCGGGCCGCTCACCACCGACCAGGGCGTGCCGGTCGACCACACCGACGACTCGCTGGCCGCCGGTGAGCGCGGGCCGACCCTGATGGAGGACTTCCACTTCCGGGAGAAGCTCACGCGCTTCGACCACGAGCGGATCCCGGAGCGGGTCGTGCACGCGCGGGGGGCGGGGGCGTACGGCTATTTCGAACCGTACGAGTCCTGCGCGGAGTTCACCCGCGCGGCCTTCCTCCAGGACCCGGCCGTGCGGACCCCGGTGTTCGTGCGGTTCTCGACCGTGCAGGGGCCGCGCGGCTCGGCGGACACCGTGCGGGACGTGCGCGGATTCGCCACCAAGTTCTACACGTCCGAGGGCAATTACGATCTGGTCGGGAACAACTTCCCGGTCTTCTTCATCCAGGACGGCATCAAGTTCCCGGACTTCGTGCACGCCGTGAAGCCCGAGCCGCACAACGAGATCCCGACCGGGGCGTCCGCCCACGACACCCTGTGGGACTTCGTGTCGCTGCAGCCCGAGACGCTGCATGCGATCATGTGGCTGATGTCGGACCGGGCGATCCCGCGCAGTTACCGGATGATGCAGGGCTTCGGTGTGCACACCTTCCGGTTCGTCACCGCCGACGGGCGCGGCACGTTCGTGAAGTTCCACTGGAAGCCGCGGCTCGGGGTGCACTCGCTGGTGTGGGACGAGGCCCAGGAGTGCCAGGGCCGAGACCCGGACTTCAACCGGCGGGATCTGTGGGACGCCATCGAGGCGGGCGAGTACCCGGAGTGGGAGCTGGGCGTCCAACTGGTGCCGGAGGAGGACGAGTTCGCTTTCGACTTCGATCTGCTGGACGCCACGAAGATCATTCCTGAGGAGCAGGTGCCGGTACGGCCGATCGGCCGGATGGTGCTCAACCGCAACCCGGAGAACTTCTTCGCCGAGACCGAGCAGGTCGCCTTTCACACGGCGAACGTCGTCCCGGGCATCGACTTCACCAACGACCCGCTGCTCCAGGCCCGCAACTTCTCCTACCTGGACACGCAGCTGATCCGGCTCGGCGGCCCCAACTTCGCGCAGCTGCCGGTCAACCGGCCGGTCGCGCCGGTGCGCACCAACCAGCGCGACGGCTACGGCCAGAGCCAGATCCACCGGGGCACGAACTACTTCCCGAACTCCCTCGGCGGCGGCTGCCCGGCCCACGCGGGCGCCGGCACCGGTGCCTACACGCACTACGCCGAACGCGTCGACGGCGCCAAGATCCGGCGCCGCAGCCCGAGCTTCCAGGACCACTACAGCCAGCCCGCGCTGTTCTGGCACTCCATGAGCGACTGGGAGCGGCAGCACATCGTGGCCGCGTTCCGGTTCGAGCTCGGCAAGGTGGAGGCGCGGGCGGTGCGCAACCGGACGGTGGAGCAACTGGCCAAGGTGAACGGCGAGTTGGCGTCACAGGTGGCGAGCGGCATCGGGGGCGCGACGCCGTCCGGGGCCGAGGAGGGCACGAACAAGGTGCTCTCCCCCGCGCTGAGCATCGAGCGGCAGCGCGGCGACGGCTCCATCCGCACCCGGCGGATCGCCGCCCTCGTCACCGACGGCGTCGACGCCGACCAGCTGACGTCGGTGCGCGAGGCGCTCGCCGCCGAGGGCGCGGTCGTCGAGGCCCTCGCGCCCGCCGACGGCACCGTCGCGAGCGCGGACGGCGAGCGGTTCCCCGTGGACCGGGCGCTGCCCACCGTGGCGTCGGTGCTGTACGACGCGGTGCTGCTGCCCGGCGGCCCGGTGGGCACACCGCCCGCCGCGACCGACCCGGACGTGCTGCGCTTCGTGCGGGACGCCTACCGGCACGGCAAGCCGGTCGGCGCGCTCGGCTCGGGCGTGGGGATCCTGTCGTCGCTGGAGCCGGAGGGCCTCGACGTGTCGACCGAGTTCCACCGGGTGGTGGCCGACCGGGGCGTGGTGACCGACACCTCGCCGGGCACCGCGAGCGACGACTTCTGCCAGACCTTCGTGGCCGCGATCGCGGCCCACCGGCACTGGGACAGGGCTCCGCTGCGCCGCTGACGGCGACGGGAGGATCAGGTACCCGGGGCGTCCGGGGTCGCGGCTTCTCCGGAACCGCGGTCCCGGGCGCCCTCGCGGGTACGGCCGGAGGCGACGGGGCGGCGCGGGTTGCGACGGAGGTACTCGCCCTCCAGCTGGGCCATGCGTTCGTTGTGGGCGCGCAGTGCGTCGTTCGAGCCGTACAGGAGCGCGTCGTGGCGCGTGCGGTGGATGGTCTCCAGCTCCTTCATGAGCTGCTGGTCGTCCAGCCGGCTGGGGTCGACTCCGGTCATCGTGGCACCCCGCTCGTCGTGTCCCTGACCGAGGCCCGGGAGGGACCGTGGATCTCGCGTTCCTGAATCCACTGTACGAACATCCCGGGCACCGAGCCTCCGTGCGGGTCGGTGCCCGCTAGCGCGCCCGCTCCACCCGCCGCTCGTCCCACACCGGCTCGGCGGTCTCCCGCACCCGGCCGTCGCTGCCGAAGACCAGATAGCGATCGAACGCACGCGCGAACCAGCGGTCGTGGGTCACCGCCAGAACCGTGCCCTCGAAGGCCTCCAGCCCTTCCTGGAGGGCTTCCGCGGACTCCAGGTCCAGGTTGTCCGTCGGCTCGTCCAGCAGCAGCGCCGTCGCGCCCTCCAGCTCCAGCAGCAGGATCTGGAACCGCGCCTGCTGACCGCCGGAGAGCCGGTCGAAGGCCTGCTCCGCCTGCTGCGTCAGCTCGTAGCGGCGCAGCCGCGACATCGCGGCACCCTTGTCCTGCGCGTGCTCCTTCCACAGGATGTCCAGCAGCGTCCGCCCCGCCAGCTCGGGATGCGCGTGGGTCTGCGCGAAGTGGCCGGGCACGACCCGCGCACCCAGCTTCCACGCCCCGGTGTGCGCCACCTCCTCCCCCGCCAGCAGCCGGAGGAAGTGCGACTTCCCGGAGCCGTTGGAGCCGAGGACCGCGACCCGTTCGCCGTAGAAGACCTCCAGCGAGAACGGCTTCATCAGACCCGTCAGCTCCAGGGACTCGCACACCACCGCCCGGACGCCCGTACGGCCGCCCTTCAGCCGCATCGTGATGTCCTGCTCCCGCGGCGGCTCCGGCGGCGGTCCCGCTTCCTCGAACTTCCGCAGCCGCGTCTGGGCCGCCGCGTACCGCGAGGCCATCTCATGGCTCACCGCCGCCGCCTGACGCAGGGTCAGCACCAGCTTCTTCAGCTGAGCGTGCTTCTCGTCCCATCGCCGCCGCAGCTCCTCGAACCGCGCGAAGCGTTCGCGCCGGGCGTCGTGGTACGTCGAGAAGCCGCCGCCGTGCACCCACGCGTCCGCCCCCGTCGGCGACGGCTCCACCGAGACGATCTTCTCGGCGGCGCGGGCGAGCAGTTCCCGGTCGTGGGAGACGAACAGGACCGTCTTGCGGGTCTCCTTCAGCCGCTCCTCCAGCCACCGCTTGCCGGGCACGTCGAGATAGTTGTCCGGCTCGTCCAGCAGCAGCACCTCGTCGGTGCCGCGCAGCAGCGCCTCCAGCACCAGCCGCTTCTGCTCACCGCCCGAGAGCGTCCGCACCTGCCGCCACTGCGCCTTCTCGTACGGCACTCCCAGCGCGGCCATGGTGCACATGTCCCACAGCGTCTCGGCCTCGTACCCGCGTACCTCGGCCCAGTCGGCGAGGGCCTGCGCGTACCTCAGCTGCGCGGCCTCGTCGTCGACCGTCATGATCCCGTGCTCGGCGGTGTCGACGGCCTGCGCGGCCTGCCGGATCCGGGGCGGCGCGACCGACACCAGCAGATCCCGTACGGTCGTCTCGTCCCGTACGGACCCCACGAACTGGCGCATCACGCCGAGGCCGCCACTCACCGTGACCGATCCGCCGTGCGGCTTCAGCTCGCCGGAGATCAGGCGCAGCAGGGTCGTCTTGCCCGCGCCGTTCGGGCCGACCAGGGCCATCACGGACCCCTCGCCGACCCGGAAGGACACATCGCCGAGGAGCGGCCTCCCGTCGGGGAGGTGGTACTCCAGGTGCGCGGCTTCGAGATGTCCCATGAGGTGGCATTCTGCGGGTCGCCCCCGGCACCCGGCAAACCGTTATCCGGCGTCCTCCAGCGGCCGGCCCGCCGGACCGCCCTCGCCCGCCGGGGCCACGCTCGCGCCGGCCCACGACAGCGCCTTGAAACCGTCGGACGGCGAGCCCTCCAGGACCACCACACCGGTGTTGTCCAGCCGGTGCTCGGCGGCGAAGGCGATGTCCACGTTGTCCGCGCGGGCCGCCGTCCAGGTCCGGATGACCGCGCCGTGGCTGACCATCGCGACCGTGCCGGCACCGCTCGCCGCCGCCTCCGCGACCACGGCGTCGAACCGGGCGAGCACCTCCTCGCCGCTCTCCCCGCCGGGCATCCGCAGGCCCGTGTCCCCGGCCGCCCAGGAGAACGCCGTACGCATGTACAGCTCGCCCTGCTCGGTGTCGCCCGGCAGCAGCTCCAGATCGCCCGCGGAGATCTCCCGGAGGCCGTCCCGCACGACCGCCTCCAGTCCGCGCGCGGCGGCCAGCGGGGCGGCCGTGAGCAGCGTGCGCACCAGCGTGGAGACGTACAGGGCCTCGATGTCCTCGTCCGCGAGGGCCTCGGGCAGCGCGGCCGCCTGGGCCTCGCCGAGCGGGGTCAGACCCGGCCCCGGGACCGCCGTGTCCAGCAGGTAGTCGACGTTCGTGGGGGTCTGGCCGTGACGGACGAGGAGCAGACGCATTCAGGCCCTCCGGGGACGGGCGCGGCAAAGAAAGGGCCACTTCAGGGTACCCGTCACGGCATGAGCCCAGATGTCGACTTCACTCTGCCCACACCGGGCCGCCACGCGCTGCGGGACCGGCTCCTCGCCCTCGACTCCCGGCTGTTCGAGTTCGCCGCCGAGCAGCACTGGCCGGGCGCCGAGCGGGTGCTGCCCCGGCTGAGCCGGAGCGCCAACCACGGGGTGCTGTGGTTCGCGACCGGCGCCCTGATCGCGGCGACCCGCACCCCGCGGGCCCGCCGGGCGGCCGTGCGCGGACTCGCCTCGCTGAGTCTGGCCTCGCTGACCATCAACACACTCGGCAAGCGTTCGGTGCGCCGCCCGCGGCCGGTCCTGGATGCCGTACCGCATGTGCGGCATCTGAAGCGGCAGCCGATCACCACCTCGTTCCCGTCCGGGCACTCCGCGTCGGCGGCCGCCTTCGCGACCGGTGTCGCGCTGGAGTCGCCGGCCTGGGGGGCCGTGGTGGCCCCGGTCGCCTGGTCGGTGGCGATGTCCCGGGTCTACACCGGGGTGCACTTCCCGAGCGACGTCCTGGCGGGGGCCGCCCTCGGCGCTTGCGCCGCCTACGCCGTACGGGGCCTGGTGCCCACCCGCGCCCAGCTCCGCCCGCCGGCCCGGCCGCGTGCCGAGGTCCCGGCGCTGACCGAGGGCGAGGGCCTGGTCATGGTGGCGAACACCGGCTCGGGCACCGCCGAGCGGGTACGCGCCTTGCTGGACGTCCTGCCGGAGGCGGAGGTCGTGGAGTGCGAGCCCGGCGACGTGCGGGCGGAACTGGAGAAGGCGGCGGCGCACGCGAGGGTGCTCGGGGTGTGCGGCGGGGACGGCACGGTGAACGCCGCCGCCGAGGTCGCCCTGCGGCACGGGCTGCCGCTCGCGGTGCTGCCCGGCGGCACCCTCAACCACTTCGCCTACGACCTGGGCGTGGAGGACGTGCGCGACCTGGCCCGAGCCCTGGTGCACGGCCACGCGGTGCGGGTGGACGTGGGCCAGTTCCGCACCGGTGCGCGGCGGGGCGTGTTCCTCAACACCTGCAGCCTGGGCGTGTACCCGGAGCTGGTGCGCGAGCGGGACCGCTGGTCGCACCGGATCGGCGGCTGGCCGGCCGGAGTGCTCGCCGCCCTGCGCGTCCTGCGCGCCGACCGGCACCCCCTGGAGGCCCAACTGGGCGGCTCACCGCGGCCGTTGTGGCTGCTCTTCGCCGGGAACGGCACCTACCACCGGATGGGCCTGACGCCCGGCCGCCGGGTTGACCTCGCGGACGGCGTACTGGACGTACGCGTCGTGCACGGCGGCCGGCGCCCCGCGCTCCGGCTGCTCGCGGCGGCCGTCGCCGGCCCACTGACCCGCTCCCCCGCCCACGCGGCGGTCCAGGTCGGGCGACTGCGTCTGGCCGACGTCGGCCCGGGCTCGCTGCTCGCCTTCGACGGCGAAGTCACCGAGGTGGAGGGCGAGGTGACGCTGGAGAAGCTGCCCGAGGCGCTCACGGTGTACCGGCCACTGCCCGGCCACTGACGCTTCGTCAGTCCAGATGGCAAAACGCGGGTCTCATTATTCGACATGCACGCGTACGGTGGCGGCAGGACGACGAGACGAGGGGAACGCCATGCCGCAGCCGCGCGAGACCGCCGTATACACCCATGGGCACCACGAGTCGGTGCTGCGCTCGCACACCTGGCGCACCGCCGCCAACTCCGCGGCCTACCTGCTGGACTCGCTCGAGCCCCGCATGCGGATCCTGGACATCGGCTGCGGCCCCGGCACCATCACCGCCGACCTGGCGGCGCTGGTGCCGGACGGCCGGGTCACCGGGGTCGACCGGGCCCCCGGCATCCTGGCGCAGGCCCGGGCCACGGCGGCCGAACGGGGCCTGCACAACGTCGACTTCGCGGTCGCCGACGTGCACGCGCTGGAGTTCCCCGACGACAGCTTCTGCGTCGTCCACGCGCACCAGGTGCTCCAGCACGTCGGAGACCCGGTCCAGGCGCTGAGGGAGATGAGACGGGTGACGAGGCCCGGCGGGTTCATCGCGGTCCGGGACTCGGACTACGCGGCCATGACCTGGTACCCGGCGTCCCCGGGGATGGACGACTGGCTGGACCTGTACCGCCGGGTGGCCCGCGCCAACGGCGGGGAGCCGGACGCGGGCCGACGGCTGAAGTCCTGGGCGCTCGACGCCGGCCTGACCGACATCACGGCCACCTCGGCCACCTGGACCTTCGCCTCCCCGGCGGAGCGGGCCTGGTGGAGCGGCCTGTGGGCGGACCGCACGCTCGCCTCCGCCTACGCGGACCGGGCCGTCGAGGGCGGCCACGCCTCCCCGGAACAGCTGCGCGCCGTCGCGGACGCCTGGCGGGCCTGGGGCGAGCGGGCGGACGGCTGGTTCAGCGTTCTGCACGGAGAAATTCTGTGCCGCACGTAGGCCTGAAATAAGGAATTCCGGTAACTCGGCCAGCAGGAGGTATCACACTATGGTTCCTGTTCTGCTGGTTCTGCTTCTGGCGCTCATTCTGTTCGGTGCCGGATTTGCAGTGAAAGTGCTCTGGTGGATTGCGCTGGCAGTTCTCGTCCTCTGGTTGCTGGGATTCCTGATGCGCGGCACCACTGCCGCCGGGGGCAGGGGCCGCTGGTACAGGTGGTGACGGGCCCGGGAGGCTTACTCCCGGGGGAGCAGCGGTCCGAGCGGCCCGAGGTCCAGATTGAGGTCCTCGGGCCGCAGTCCGTACCGCTCGCGCAACTCGGTCATCCGCTCCTCGAGCAGCATCAGGGTGAGCCCGATGCGCTCCTCCTGCTCCTCACTGAGACCGCCCTCGTCGAAGCGGCGCAGCGCCTGGCGCTCCATGAGCTGGCGCAACAGCTCCACCACGGTGAGCACGAGCTTGATGAGATCCCGCTCCACGGTGTCGGGGTCGAGGTCCAGCCGCTCCCGGGCGCTCACATCGACCCCTCGAAGGGCGAGGGCACATTGGCGTTCACCGAGCTGATCAGCGCGTTCAGGTCGATACGCACGAGGTCCACGTCGGCGATGCGCAAAGTGATGTCGCCCGTGATGACGACCCCGCCGGCCAGCAGCCGGTCCAAGAGGTCCACCAGGGCGACCTCACGGCGTTCGATGACGGTCACTGCCTCTCGTCCCCCGTTCCCTCCGTCTCGTTCCCCGTCTCTTCTCCGGTGAAGGAGTAGGCCGCCCAGGGCCCGGTGAGTTCCACGCGAATTCCCGGGGCCTCGTCCTTCGTGCGGTCCACCAGTTCCACGAATTCCTCGGATTCTCCGCGGGGCACCAGATAAGCGGCGTTCAGTACGTTCTGTCCCGAGGCGCCGGAAAGCTCAGAGCTCTGGGGATTGTGCAGCCGGGAATCCTCCGCGTATGAGGAGAGCGTCGAGTGCAGCCGCCCGGCGAATTCCGTGGCCTGCTGCCAGCTGTGCTCATGGGAACGGGTCTGCTGGGCCCGCCGGCGCAGATAGTCCCGGCCCGTGGCGGGCTTCTCCACGGGTGCGGCGGTGTCCTCCGGCTCGGCCTCGACGTAGACCTTGACGCCCCACTCCACCCGGCCCTGGAGCCGGTCCAGGGTGCGCAGGAAGTACGCCTCACGGGACTCCATCATCGTGCGCAGGGCGCTGTCGTCCCGGAAGACGGTGGCGAGCCGGAGCGGGAGCGGGGTGGTGACGACGGTGAGCGCGTCGATGACACCCTGGTGGGCCCTGGCCGTCGCGGTGAGCCAGTCCAGGTCCTCCAGATGGGAGCGCAGCGGCTCCTCGGCGAAGTCCCGCTCCGGCACGACGCTGTAGACGGCGATCAGGCCGTGGTGGGTCAGCTGCCTCGGGGGCTGTCCGACGACCCCGGTCAGCTGGGACTGCAGGGCCGACCGGAAGGGCCGGCAGATGGCGTACACATAGCGCAGTCCCGGCATCAGACCTCCTCCTGCCCGCGGCTGGGCTCAAGTTGGGCCAGCCGCTCGCGCAACTCGGCGTTCTCCCGCGCGAGTTCGTCGCGCCGGGCCCGCGAGGACAGCGCCGGATCGTCCTCCCACCAGTCGATGCCCATCTCCCGCGCCTTGTCGACGGAGGCGACGATCAGACGCAGTTTGATCGTGAGCAGCTCGATGTCCAGCAGGTTGATCCGGATGTCACCCGCGATGATCACGCCCTTGTCGAGGACGCGCTCCAGGATGTCGGCGAGGTTGGCGCCGCCGCCCTGGCCATAGGGTTCGGGAAGCCGGCCGGGGACCGTCATCGGCGGCTCCCGGTGTCGGCGTAGTCGTCCTCGGGCTCGTCCTCGTACTCTTCCTCGTCCTCCAGCTCGTCCTCGTCGACGGGCTCGTCCTCGTCGACCGGCTCGTCCTCGTCCACGGGCTCGTCCTCGTCCACGGGCTCGTCCTCGTCGACCGGCTCGTCCTCGTCCACGAACTCGTCCTCGTCGACCGGCTCGTCCTCGGCGACGGGCTCGTCGTCGTGCTCCTCTTCGGTGTCGTCCTCGTAGCCGCCCTCCGCCTCGTCCTCGTCCTCGTGGGCTTCCTGCGACTCCTCCTGCTCGAGCGCGTCCTCGTGGCTGACGACGACCTCGCCGTCGCGGATCTCCCCGCGCCAGCCGTCCTCGACCTCACCCTTCAGCGTGACGTACCGGACGTAGTTCTTCAGGTCGAGCCGGGCCCGGCGGCCCTGGGCGCGCCAGATGTTGCCGGTCTTCTCGAACAACCCCTGGGGGTAGTACTCGATCACCAGCAGGACCCGGGTGAGCTGGTCTGCGAGCCGGTGGAAGGAGACGACTCCCTTCGTCGTGCCCTTGGCGCCCTCCGAGGTCCAGACGATCCGGTCGTCCGGCACCTGTTCCTTGGTCTGCGCCTTCCAGCTCCGGTTGGACCAGAAGACCTTCAGCTGCCAGTCGGAGGTGGTGTCGTCGGCGCGGCTCGCGCTCTTCACACCCTTCGCGAACGTGCTGAAGTCCTGGTACTGGGTCCACTGGTCGTACGCCGTGCGCAGGGACACCCCGACGTCGACGTACTCCATGATGACGGTGGGCTTCTTGCCCGCACCGCCCTTGCCCTTCCCCTTGCCCTTGCCGCCGAGGCCCTTGAACGCCTCGACCACGCTGTCCTTGGCGCGCGAGGCGCCGAGCTCCAGCGCGCTGCGCAGCGGGCCCTTGCCCTCGGCGAGCTTGCGGCCGCCGTCGAGGGCGAGTTGGGCGAACCCGGGGCTCTTGCCGTCCGCTATGTCGTTCAGTTTCAGCGTGGTCTCGCCGAGCTTGCGGCCCGCGCCGACCAGCAGGCGCTGGGCCTGTGCGGCGAGGTACTCCTGCACTTCCGCCTTCAGCCGGTCGGCGGCCTCGCTCTGGGCCAGGGAGGACACGCGTCCCACGGGCTCGCTCATCACTCACCACCGCCCTTCCGGGTCCCGGCGCCGGCCCCGCGGGCCGCGCCACGGGCGGCGGCGGTCTTCTTCGCCGCGCCCGAGCGGGTGGCCTTCTTCGCGGTCCTCGCCGGTGCCTTCTTGGCTGCCGCCTTCTTGGCCGGTGCAGCCTTCTTCGCCGCGGTCTTCGCGGTCTTCTTCGCCGCCGCCTTCTTCGCCGGAGCCTTGGCCGTCCTCTTCGCGGGCGCGGCCTTCTCGCTCCGCTCCCGCCGCGGCCCGGACTCCTCCTCCGAGGCGTCGTCGTGGTCCTCTTCGTCCTCGTCGTCGTACGCCCCGGAGCGCTCGTCCTCGTCGGCGTACTCCTCGTCGTCCTCCCCGTCGAGATCCGGTGCCACGCCGGCCAGTTGGTCGCGCACCTCGGCGGTGCGGCCGTGCAGCCGGTCGGCGAGCGAGTCGAGCTGCCGCTCGACCATCGCACCGCTCGCGGCCTTGCCGACGCCGCGCAGGTCCTCGCGCAACTGGTCCCCGATCTCCTTGAACTGCGGGTTCTGCAGCAGTTGCTGGGAGGCCAGCTCCGCGAGCGCCCGCGGGTTCAGGCGCATCCGCTTGCCGGCCACGAGGGTGCCGACGGCGAACGCGAGTTTCATCTTCTTCGTCCGTCCGAGGACGTATCCGGCCCCGATCGCCAGGCCGAGTCCCGCTCTGTTCATCGTGTCGTCTCCAGCCGTTCGAGGAGTTCGTCCTCACGCCGGTCGAACTCCTCCTCGTCGATCTCGCCCGCCTCCAACTGCTCCTCCAGGCGGGCGAGTTCCTTCCTCACTGTGGCCGGGTCGTAGTAGATGCGCTCCGCCTCGTTCAGCACCTGCCCGATCACCCACGCACTGCCGCGCACCGGGGCGAAGGGCAGCAACAGCACTTCGCCGATCAGTCCCATCCCACTCACTCCTCGGGGGCGCCCAGGGTGGCCGCGGGCCCCGTCGGCCCGGGCTCCACGAAGCTGTACGGCGGCAGCGGGCCGTTGAGCCGCACCTCCAGGTGCGGATGGCTCTGGCGCAGTTCCTCCACGGCGGCCAGGAAGACCTCGGCGGTGTCCCGGTCGACCAGGAAGGAGATGTTGGCGAGCCAGCCGCTGGACTCGGGGCCGTTGCTCACCGCCGACGCCTTGGCCTCGAGGATCCGCTGGACATCGGCGGCGTCCTCGGCCTCGCGGGCCTTCACCGCGGCCACCACCATCTCGCCGAGCTGCAGCTTCTGGTCGTAACTGCCGCCGCCAGCCTGCCGGTTGGCCTCCGTCAGGGAGCGGATCTCCGGGCTCTGCGACATCACCCGGTGCAGTACGGCCTCTTCGTCGTGGCTCGCCTTGACGTTGTACTCGACCTTGCCGTCCAGCGTGCGCAGCCGTTCCTGGTAGTGGTCGGCGCGCTCGGCGAGCACGCCGGTGACCGTGTCGTCGTCGGGGGCGACACTGCCGAACCGCATGGGCAGCACACAGCCCGCGGCACCGGTCTCGGCGAGGACGTTCTGGTGGGCGAGCAGGTCCCTGCGCTTGGGGCGCAGTCCCTCCGGGGCGTCACTGACGAGGGCGGCCAGCGGGCCCTCCTTCAGCACACGCACGGGGAGCGCCGGGTCGCCGACGCCGGTCATGTCCTCGGGCAGCGCGGGATGCGAGCTCGCGGTGATGCCGTACACGTACGTGCTCACTCCTGCTCCTCCTTCCGGCGCGAGGCGGTGGACTTGCGGGTACGCGGCCGCGACTCGGCCTCGCCCTCGCCCTCGCCACGGGCCTGCTTGAAGGCGCCGGAGATCGTCTCCGCGGCTCCGGACAGCGCGCCCTTGGACTTGCCGCGGGCGCCGGACTCGGTGATCTGGCCGACCACGTCGGGCAGGCCCGGGCTCTTGCGCGGACCGGCCTCCAGGTCGAGGCGGTTGCACGCCTCGGCGAAACGGAGATAGGTGTCGACGCTCGCGACGACGACCCTGACGTCGATCTTGAGGATCTCGATGCCGACGAGGGAGACACGCACGAACGCGTCGATGACGAGCCCTCGGTCGAGAACGAGCTCCAGGACGTCGTAGAGGCCGCTGGAGCCACCTCCGCCGCCGCTCTGTTGTGCCGGTACAACGGTCATGCCGAACGTTCCTCCTGTTCCGGGATCGGGGTGGGTGCGGGCCGCGGCCTAACGGCCGCCGGACCGACGCGGGTCGGAGCGCCCTCGTTCGTAGCGGCGGACCCGCCGGTAGCCGGTGAGCTGGCCGTCCGGGTCGAGATCGACCTCGTAGCTCGCGAGCAGGCTCATGGTGTCCGGCACGCGGGCCAGTTCCAGGACCTCGATCTCCAGCGTCCAGCCGTCCTCCGTCTGGTTGAAGGACGAGACCGACTCGGCGGTCATGCCGGTGAGCTCGGCCAGCTGGACGCGAGCCTGGCGCAGCACGTCCATGGGGGTCGGCCGGTCGGCCGCCCCACCCTTGTCGTTGTCGGATGTCTTGGGTGTGTTCTGTGAATTAGTCATGGCGCCTCGCTCGCCGAGTGGCCCGAGAGGCGTTGGTCAAACCCTCGGTTTTGCGTGCCCTCGCCACGGAGGGCGTCGAGTTTGCGTCGGGCGGGGCCGAGAGCGCGGCCCCGGCGGAACACGTCGGCCCAGGGGTTGGTGCGGGCCTGCTCCACGGCGTCGGCGACGGACCAGCGCCGGGCGTCCAGGCCGGGATCGTCCAGCGCGGTCCAGTCGACGGGGACGGCGACGGGGGCGCCGGGCAGGGCGCGGACGGTGAAGGGCACCACCGCGGTCTGCGCGTAGCCGTTGCGCTGGACGTCGAGGTAGAGACGGTCACCGCGGTCCTTCTTGCGGGCGGCGGTGGTGAGCTTGCCCGGGTGAGCCGCGGCGAGGTGCTCGGCGGCGTCGTGCGCGAACCGCCGTACCTCGTCGAAGTCGTGATGGCCGTTCAGCGGGACGATCACATGCAGTCCGCGCGAACCGGTCGTCATGAGGGCCGAGGGCAGGTTCAGTTCGTCCAGCAGCTCGCCCAGCAGCCAGGCCGCCTCCCGTACTTGCTCGAAGTCGTCGTCGGCCGGGTCGAGGTCGAACACCATCCGGTCGGGCCGGTCGAGGCGTCCGACGCGGGAGAGCCAGCGGTGCAGGGTGACGCAGGCCTGGTCGGCGAGGAGCACGAGGGTGGCGGTGTCCTCGCAGACGGTGTGGCGGACGGTGCCGTCCTCCTTGGGCACCTCGACGCGGGTGACCCAGTCGGGGAAGGTGTCGGGGGCGTTCTTCTGCATGAAGCGGGGTCCGTCGAGCCCGTCGGGGTGCCGCTCCAGCATCAGCGGGCGGCCGCGCAGGTGCGGCAGCATGAAGGGGGCGACGGACCGGTAGTAGTCGACCAGATCGCCCTTGGTGTACTCCTTCGAGCCGCCCTCGCCGGGGAAGAGCACCTTGTCCGGGCGCCGGACCTCGACCGTGCGCCGCCCGGCCCGCACCTTGCGGACGTCGTTGTCGCTCACGGCACGATCGCCTCGGCCACCAGCAACCGGCCGGCCGCCGCGATCGACTCGGCGTCGATGCCCGCGGCGTGCAACTGTTCGTCGGGAGACGCCGAGCCGGGCATCGTACGGACCGCGAGGCGAACCAGGCGCGGCACCGGGCGCCCGTCGACGAACGCGTCCATGACGGCGTCGCCGAGGCCGCCCTCCTCGTGGTGGTCCTCCACCGTGATCAGACAGCCGGTCTCCTCGGCGGCCCGGCGCAGGACGATCCGGTCGACGGGCTTGACCGAGTACAGGTCGATCACCCGGACCGGGATGCCCTCGCGGTCCAAGGCCTCCGCGGCGGCCAGCGCCTCGTGCACGGTGACGCCCGCGGCGACGAACGTCATCCGGTCCGCGGCGGAGGAGCGCAGCACCTTGCTGCCGCCGACCGGGAACTCCTCGTCGGGGCCGTAGATCACCGGGCTCGCGCCACGCGAGGTGCGCAGGTAGCGGATGCCGTCCAGGCCCGCCATGGTGGCGACGAGCCGGGCGGTCTGGTTGGCGTCGCACGGATACAGCACGGTCGAACCGTGCACCGCCCGCATCATCGCCAGGTCCTCCAGCCCCATCTGCGAGGGCCCGTCCTGGCCGATGGCGACACCCGCGTGCGAGCCGACGAGGTTGATCCCGGCACCGCTGACGGACGCCATGCGGATGAAGTCGTGGGCCCGCGTGAGGAAGGCCGCGAAGGTGGCGGCGTAGGGCACCCAGCCGCGGGAGGCCAGCCCGACAGCGGTGGCGACCATCTGCTGCTCGGCTATGTAGCACTCGAAGTACCGGTCGGGGTGTTCCTTGGCGAACAGCTCCGCGCGGGTGGAGTCGCCGACCTCGCCGTCCAGGGCGACCACATCGCCGCGGCCGGAGCCGAGCGCGGCGAGGGCCTGGCCGTAGGCGTCCCGGGTGGCGACCTTCTCGGTGTCGCTCATCTCGAACCTGGGCAGCTCGTAGTCGCCCGTGCGTACGGCGTGCAGGATGCGGGCGGCATGCGGTTCCCGCACCCGGACCCGGCCCTCGCGCCGCCCGCCGAGCTCGGCGACGGCCTGCTCGGCGTCCTTCAGCGGCTTGCCGTGCAGACCTTCGCGGTCCTGTACGGCCTCCACGCCCTTGCCCTTGAGGGTGCGGGCGAGAATCGCGGTGGGCTGCCCGGTGGTGGACCTGGCCTCGCCGTAGGCGCGGTCGATGGCGTCCACGTCATGTCCGTCGACCTCCACGGTGTGCCAGCCGAAGGCCTGGAAGCGGCGGGCGTAGGCGTCCAGGTCGTGGCCGTGCCGGGTCGGGCCGCGCTGGCCGAGCCGGTTGACGTCGACGATGGCGGTCAGGTTGTCCAGATGCTCGTACGCTGCGTGCTCGGCGGCCTCCCACACGGAGCCCTCGGCCAGCTCGCTGTCCCCGCACAGCACCCACACCCGGTAGTCGATGCGGTCGAGGCGCTTGCCCGCGAGCGCGATGCCGACGCCGACCGGCAGGCCCTGCCCGAGCGATCCGGTGGCCGTCTCCACCCAGGGGATCCGGCGGGGTGTGGGATGCCCTTCGAGCGCGCTGCCGAGCTTGCGGAAGGTGAGCAGTTCGGCGTCCTCGACGACCCCCGCCGCCTTGAACGCCGAGTACAGAAGGGGGGTCGCGTGTCCCTTGGACAGCACGAAGCGGTCGTTGCCGGGGTGGGCGGGGCGGTCGAAGTCGTAGCGGAAGTGGTGGGCGAGGAGGACGGCCATCAGGTCGGCGGCGGACATCGACGAGGTCGGATGGCCGGATCCCGCGGCGTCGGAGGCGCGCACGCTGTCGACCCGCAGTTGCTGCCCCATCTCGACGAGTTCATCGGTGTTCATGAGTCTCCTTCCGCGGGCCGGCCGTCGGGGCGTGTCCCGGACGGGATGTCCTCACGCCGCACGGGCCCCGGCGGCTCGGTGTGCGCACGACCGTGCCGGTCCTTCGCCGGTTCCCCGCCGGGCTGGTTCCTCGCCGGTTCCCCACCCGGCTGGTTCCTCGCCGGTTCCCCACCCGGCTGGTTCTTCGCCGGTTCCCCACCCGGCTGGTTCTTCGCCGGTTCCCAGCCCGGCTGGTTCCTCGCCGGCTCGCGCATCGGTTCCTCCGTGTGTTTCTCCGGTTGCCCCGGCGCCCGCACCAGCTCCGGCGAGGCCGTGTCCAACGGCACCGACCAGGACCGCACGAGGCCCAACTGAACGGCCTGGCGCGGGAGTACGGCGTCCAGGAGCCAGTCGGCGGCGACGCGGACCCGGTTGCCCGGCATCGCCGCGAGGTGGTAGCCGCGGGTGACCGCGCCGGCGGCGACGCCGGACAGGGGCAGACCGAGCGGGTTGGCTGCGGCCTTGACCCCGCCGAGGTCGACGGCGAAGCCCAGGTCGCGGTGGCGGTAGGCGCGGGGCTCCCCGATCCCGAGCGAGGCGGCCACGTTGCGGGCCGCGACCTTGCCCTGTCGCCAGGCGTGCTGCGCCGTCATCGGCGTGTACGCGCCGGGATTCTCCAGATCCGGTACGGCGGCCGCGTCCCCGCAGGCGAACAGCTCGGGGCGACCCGGTACCCGCAGGTGCGGGTCGACCAGCAGCCGGCCGCGTTCCATGGGCAGCTCCAGCGACTGCGCGAGCGGATCGGGCCGCACCCCGACGCACCAGACCAGGGTGCGGGTATCGATGAACTCGCCGTCGGTGAGCAGCACGCCGCCGTGCGTGGCCTCCTTCACCGAGGTGCCCATCCGTACGTCGACGCCCCGCTCGCGCAGCACCCTGTCGGCGGTGCGCGAGAGCCGCTCGTCCAGCTCGGGCAGGACCCGGTCGGCGATGTCCAGCAGCAGCCAGCGTGGCCGCATTCCCGTCCGCATCGGGTGCTTGCGCACCTGGGAGTCGGTGAAGAGCTGCCCCTGGGCCGCGACCTCCGTGCCGGTGTAACCGGCGCCGACCACGACGAACGTACAGCGGGCCGAGCAGCACTTGGGGTCGTCGGCGGTGGTGGCCAGCTCCACCTGGCGGGTCACGTGGTCCCGCAGGTACAGCGCCTCGGGCAGGCTGCGGAAACCGTGCGCGTGCTCGGCGACGCCCGGGATGGGCAGCAGCTTGTTGACGCTGCCGGCGGCCAGCACCAGCCGGTCGAACTCCAGGCTGCCGGGCTCGCCCTCGGGACCGCTGTAGTGCACGGTGTGCCCGTCGAGGTCGATCGCGTCCGCCTCGCCGAGCACCAGCCTTACGTGCGGCAGGGTGCCGGAGAGCGAGACGGTCACCCGGCGTGGCTCCAGGATCCCGGCGGCGACCTGGGGCAGCAGCGGCAGGTACAGGAAGTAGTCGGTCGGGTTAAGCAGGGTGATCCGGGCTCGGTGCCGGGTGAGCCGGGACAGGACGCGGGCCGTCCGGTACCCGGCGAATCCGGCGCCGACGATCACGATGCGGGGTCGGCTCACGATGTGGTCCTCCGGAGCTGTCGCGACTCTCGGGAGTCTTCCGCGTAACCCTGGTCAGGGCCGCCAAACGTCATGGCGCGCGGCCCGGTTTCCGGCCGCGCCCCCGGGTACCCGGGACGGCGACCCGTCCCCGCCGCCCGGCGCGGCAGTCCCGGAGGAGTCCCCCTATGCCCGAGTACGGCTACTTCCTGTCGTGCGAGGAGTTCCGGCCGGCCGATCTCGTCGAGCAGGCGAGGATGGCGGAGCAGGCTGGATTCCAGTCGCTGTGGATCTCGGACCACTACCACCCGTGGAACGACGCGCAGGGCGAGAGCCCGTTCGTGTGGTCGGTGATCGGCGCGCTCTCGGAGGCGGTGTCGCTGCCGGTCGAGACGGCCGTGACCTGCCCGACCGTACGGATCCACCCGGCGGTGATCGCCCAGGCGGCCGCGACCGCCGCCGTGATGACCGATGGCCGCTTCCGGCTCGGCGTCGGCACCGGCGAGGCTCTGAACGAGCACATCCTCGGCCATGTGTGGCCGCCCGCGCGGGTGCGTCTGGAGATGCTGGAGGAGGCGATCCAGGTGATGCGGCGGCTGTTCTCCGGCGAGGAGGTCAGCCACTACGGCACCCACTACCAGGTGGAGAACGCCCGCCTGTACACGGTCCCGGAGGAGCCCGTGCCGATCGACGTCTCCGGCTTCGGCCCGGCGGCGACGGCGCTGGCTGCCCGGGTGGGCGACGGCTACATCACGATGACGCCGGACGAGGACATGGTGGCCCAGTTCCGCAAGGGCGGCGGAGGCGCCAAGCTCGTCAGCGGCGGGACGAAGGTCTGCTACGGCACCGACCGTGACGAGGCCGTACGCACGGTCCGGCGGCTGTGGTCCAACCAGTTCCTGCCCGGCGAGATGGGCCAGATCCTGCCCTCGCCGAAGCACTTCGAGCAGCTGGAGCCGCTGGTCACCGAGCAGACGGTGAGCGAGAACGCGGTGTGCGGGGACGACGTCGACGAGCATGTGGCGGCACTGACCGCCTTCGCGGACGCGGGCTTCGACCGGGTCTACGTCAATCAGATCGGCCCCGACCAGCGCGGCTTCTTCGACTTCTACCGCACGAAGGTGCTGCCTCAGCTGAACCGGTGACGAAGGGCCCGCCCGAGGCGGACGGCACGCGGGCCTGGGACGCCACGACCGCGGTGAGCGCCGAAGTGACCGCGGCCCACACGGCCAGGAGGTGGCGGAGTTCCGGGTGGCCCGCCGCGGACCAGTCGGCGCCCTAGCGGCGGACCAGCCGGCGTGCCGCGAGCACGGCCGCACCCACCGCCAGGGCGCCCCCCACGCGGTTCCGGTTGCGGGACACCCAGTCCTGGGGGCTGCCCGCGTGCGACTCCTCGTCGAAGCGGCCGTGCGCCCCGAAGTCCCGGCCGTGGGGACCGTCGGCCGGGGTCCAGAGGTTGCCGGGGCCGGTCTGGCGGCCCTCGTCCTGCTGGGACTCGAAGCCGCTGCGGGCGAGATAGCGGTCGAGGAGGCCAGGGGCGACGGCGTTGGTGATCAGCGTCGCCGCGGTGGAGCCGCCCACCCAGTACTCCCGACGGCGCCCGTGCCCGGCGGCGTGCACGACCGCCCGTGCGGCCACCTCCGGCTGGTACACGGGGGCGACCGGCCGGGCCCGGCCCGGCAGCCGGTTCACCACCCAGTCGAACTGCGGGGTGTTGAGCGCGGGCAGCTGCACCATCGTCGTGCGCACCCCGCTCCCGTCGCGGAGCAGCTCGCAGCGCAGCGACTCGTTGAATCCCTGGATGGCGTGCTTGGCCCCGCAGTACGCGGACTGCAGGGGAATCCCCCGGTAGGCGAGGGCGGAGCCGACCTGCACGATCGTGCCCCGGTCGCGCGGCAGCATGTGACGCAGCGCAGCCCGGGTGCCGAACACATAGCCCAGATAAGTCACTTCGGTCACCCGCCGGAACTCGTCCGGAGTGATCTCGGTGAACGGGGCGTAGATCCCGGCGAAGGCGTTGTTGACCCATACGTCGATCCGCCCGAAGGCGTCGGCGACCTGCTGGGCCGCGTCCTCCACGGCCTTGGCGTCCGCCATGTCGACGTTCACGACGAGCGCCTCACCGCCCGCCCGCTGCACGTCGTCCGCCGCTGCGGAGAGACCCTCGCGCCCCCGGGCCAGCAGGGCGACCCGGTCGCCCCGCGCGGCGAAGGCCACCGCCGCGGCCCGGCCGACGCCGCCGCTGGCCCCGGTGACGACGACGGCCCTGTGCCGCCTCGGCGGGCTGAAGTCCCACGGCCGGGCCACGCCGCGTCACGCCCGGTGGTGCGGCTGCTCGGGGTCGATGCCGTCGGCACGCGGCGGGCTCTCCGGCTCGGCCGGGGCGCCGGGGGGCGTCGCGGGGGCGCCGGTCGGCATCGGCGGATACGGCAGACCCATGCCGCTCGGCGGGGCGGGCGGCGCGGTGCCGCCGACGACGCGCCCGGGCGGGGCCGGATCGGTGTGGGGCCGGTCGGCGTGCGGCTTCGCGGCGCCGCGCAGCAGGTAGGCCACGACGCCGAGGATCACCGCGGTGATCAGCGCGGCGGCCCAGCCGGGCAGGGCCAGCCCCAGCGCGAGGCCCAGGGCGAGCGCGACGGCCGCGCCCGCGTACAGGGCCACGGTGCCGGAGGCCGCGTACAGCATCGCCGTACGCCGCTGCCTCCGGGTCTGCTCGCGCAGCTCGTCGCGTATCGTCTCGCGCGCCACCTGCGCCAGCTCGTCGACCAGATGTTTGTCCAGATGCTCAAGGTGATCGAACCGCTCCATGGCCGCCGGGTACCCGCGCCCACCGCCGCGTAACGCGGGCCCTGTGGAGATCACGCGAAACGATCTCCGCGCCCGCGGCGCCCCAACTAGGCTCGTCCCCATGGAGATTCTGGGAGCCACGCTGCGCGTGTGCGTCGAGGACCTGGAGGCCGCGGTCCCCTTCTACGAGCGCCTGGCGGGCGGCCGGGCCCTGCGCTTCGAGCGGGGCGGGGTGCAGGTGGCCGCGGTCGGCTGCTTTCTGCTGATGAGCGGCCCGGAGGCGGAGCTGGAGGTGCTGCGCAAGGTCGCCGCGACGATCGCCGTGAAGGACGTCGAGGAGACCCGGGACGTGCTCGTCGAGCTGGGTGCCAGGGTGATCGCGGGCCCGCTGCCGACCCCGGCGGGCCGCAACCTGATCGCGATGCATCCGGACGGCGCGGTCTACGAGTACGTGGACCGGCAGTCCTAGACCGTGCCGGGGAGTCCGTCCCGCGGAACCGGACCGTTGGACGGGCCTACGGCCTCATCTCGGCGGTGAGCGCCCAGCGTTCGTGGTCGCGCCAGGCGCCGTCGATGAAGAGCATGCCCGGGGAGAAGCCCTCGTAGCGGAAGCCGCAGGCGGCGGCCAGGGCGATGGAGGCGGTGTTGCCGGGCTGCACGTTGATCTCCAGCCGGTGCAACCCCAGCGCCCCGAAGGCGTGCCCCACCACGAGGTCCAGCGCCTCCCGCATCAGGCCCCGCCCCGCGGCGTGCGCGAAGGCGCCGTAGCCGAGGGCGCCGCTCTGGAAGGCGCCCCGGACGATGTTGTTGATGTTGACGAACCCGGCGAGCGAGCCGCCGTCGCTCTTCTCGCACACCAGGAAGCCGGCCCTGGTCGGGTCCTCGATCAGGCGGCCCGCGTAGGCGGCGTAGTCGGAGGCGGTGTCGGGCGGGAAGAGCCAGGGGTGGTGCAGGTCCTTGCTCTCCCGGGCCCGCGCGGTGAACTCGGCGGCGTCGTCGTGACGGAAGGGCCGTATGCCCACGCGCGGGCCTTCGGCGAGGTACGGGGTCTGCGGCATCCGGCCAGCCTACGGCGGCCTACTTGCGCCGGCTCATGAAATACGCCCCGCACAGTGCCCCGATCAGGCCGGTGGCCAGCAGCGCGGTCCACAGCGGCATCGTGACCAGGGGGATGATCAGGCGGATCTCCGTCTCCTGGGTGTTCTCGAAGATGAAGATCAGGGCTAGGACGGCCAGCGTCAGCACGGCGATCCGCGCGGGCGTGAACGCCGGGTTCCGGCCGCCCTTCCCACCGACCTTGCCGCGGCCGCTCTCGGAGGTCTTCGGACTCATACCACCAGGGTGCGCCGGAAGCCCCACTCACGCACGGTGAGGGGCGAGGCGGGGGGGTCAGCCGCCGACGACCGGCAGCCGGAGCACCCCTGCGTCCCGGGGCGCGCTGACCACGGTGACCGTCTCGCCCCAGGCGCAGCGGACGCAAGGGGTCGGGAACGCCGGCCCTTCACCGTGACCCTTCCCGGGATCGTGCACCAGTACGAGCAGGGGCACCGGCTGCGGTTCGCGGCCGCGTGCCATGGTGTGACACGTGTCGTCGTGACGGGCGTTTCTTGACCGGAGTTCAGCGCAGCGCGGGCTCGTCCAGTGTCAAGGTGCCCGCGTCCGCGTCCAGTTCGGCCGTCAGGCCGAAGGGGATCGTCAGCGCGTCCGGGCAGTGCCCGAACCCGAACTCCTCCACCACCGGGACCCCGAGCCCGCCGAGCCGGTCGAGGAGCAGGGGGCGCACCAGGTCGTACGCGTCGCACTCGGCCCACGAGCCCAGCAGCACCCCGCGCACGCCGTCGAGCCAGCCCGCGCGCAGGAGTTGGGTGAGATACCGGTCGAGGCGGTACGTCTCCTCCCCCACGTCCTCCAGACAGAGCAGCCCGCCCCGCGCGGACGGCCGTGCCTCCGGGGTGCCCAGTTCGGCGGCGAGCAGGCACAGACAGCCGCCCAGGGTGACCCCGCGCGCCCGTCCCGGCACCATGGCCCGGCCGCCGGAGCCGATCTCTCGTACCGTCTCCGGGGCGAACAGGGTGGCCCGCAGATGCTCCTGGGCCCGCGGGCTCTTGACGAAGTCGATGCCCGCCGCCATCGGGCCGTGCAGGGTGGCAAGGCCGAGCCGGACGGCGAACGCCTCGTGCAGCACGGTGAGATCGCTGAAGCCCACGAACACCTTCGGCCCCGCGGCCCGCATGGCCTCCCAGTCGAGCAGGCCGACCAGCCGCTGGACGCCGTATCCGCCGCGGGCGCAGAACACGGCGGACACGGACGGGTCGCACCAGGCGTTCTGCAGGTCGGCGGCCCGGTCGGGGTCCGTCCCGGCGAGATAGCCGAACCCGGGGTGCCGGTCCAGCACATGGGGTGCCACGACCGGGTCGAGGTCCCAGCCGCGCAGCACGTCGAGCCCGGCCTGGAGCCGTTCCTCGGGCACGGGCCCGCTGGTCGCGACGACCGCGACCCGGGCGCCGGGAGCGAGGCGGGCGGGGCGGACGAGTTGCTTCACTTGGCGAGCTCCAGGGTGGGGATGCCGGGCGGGTCGATGCCGAACACCTGAGCGTAGAGGGACAGCTCGGACTCCAGGACCCGGACCATGGTCTCCGCGCGCCGGAAGCCGTGCCCCTCCCCCTCGAAGGCGATGTACGCGTGCGGCACCCGTCGCCCCGCCATCCGCTCCAGGAACCGCTCGCACTGCGCGGGCGGGCAGATCACGTCGTCCAGGCCCTGGAGCAGGAGGAACGGCGCCGTGATCCGTTCGGCGTGCTCGGTCGGTGACCGCTCCGCGTACCGGGCGGGCACCTCGGCGCGCGGCCCGACCAGGCTCTCCAGGTACTGGGACTCGAAGTCGTGGGTCTCCCCGTCGGCCCACGCGGCGAGATCGAGGATGGGGTAGATGATCGTGCCGCAGGCGTAGACGTCGGTGCCGGCCAGCGAGGCCGCCGCGGTCCACCCGCCCGCGCTGCCGCCGCGCACCGCGAGCCGGTCGCGGTCGGCGGTGCCCTCGTCGGCGAGGGCGAGCGCCACGGCAGCGCAGTCCTCGACGTCGACCAGGCCCCACTGCTCGCGCAGCCGCTCGCGGTACTCCCGGCCGTATCCGGTCGAACCGCCGTAGTTGACCTCGGCGACACCGATGCCGCGTGAGGTGAAGTAGGCGATCTCCAGGTCCAGGACGAGGGGCGCGCGCCCGGTCGGCCCGCCGTGCGCCCATACGACGTACGGCGCGGGCCGGCCGCCGGGGGCGACGCAGCCGGGGTTGTGCGGCGGGTAGACGTGCGCGTGGATCTCGCGTCCGGCGGGTCCGGTGAAGGTGCGGATCTGCGGCTCGGGGTAGTAGGCGGGGTCCACGGGGTCATCGTGCTCGGCGCCGATGACCCGGGCCCGGCCGGTCCGGGTGTCCAGCTCGACCACCTCGTGGGCGCTGCGCGGGCTGGCCCCGACCGCGACCACCCGCTCGCCGTGCGCCGCGAGGGTGGGCGCGAACTCGGTCCAGGGCCCGGCCGCGTCCACGACCTCGCCGGTCTCGGGGTCCAGTATCCCGAGCGCGCTGGCGCCCCGGCCGTGCACGACGGCGATCAGTCCGCTCTCCAGCGGGGCGAACCAGCGGTGGCCGAGCTTCCACAGCGGACCGCCGAACTCCTCCTCGCGCGGGCACAGGGGCACGCCGTCGCGGTACAGGTTCCACCAGCCGGTGCGGTCGCCGGCGTACAGCAGGGATCCGTCGGGCGCCCAGTCCACCTGGGCGATCGACTCCTCGGGCCCGCCCGCGACGGTCCGCGCCCCGGACAGCAGCCCCTCCTCCACGTCCGCGACGACCAGCTCGGTCCCGTCCCACGGCATCCGCGGATGGTCCCAGGCCAGCCAGGCGGCCCGCCGCCCGTCGGGCGAGAGCCGCGGCCCGGTGACGAACCGGTGGGCTTCGTCGGAGAGTTCCCGGACCGCGTCCCGGTCCGCCGCGGCCGACCCGTCCAGCGGTACGGCGGCCAGGACGCGCCGCACGTCGGTCGGCCCGTCCCCCGTGAACTCCTCCAACACGCACCACACTTCACCGCGGTCGAGGAGCAACTGCGGTTCGGCCCAGCGCAGTCCGCCGCCCACCGGGGAGACCGGGGTGAGCGGTCTCGGGTCGCCGCCGGGCGCGTACCGGTACAACCGCTGGTCGGCGAAGTCGACGAAGACCACGAGAGGTTCGCCGACCACCATGACCCCGGCCCAAGGGCGGCCGCCGTACTCGATGACCCGGCTGCGCACGTTCCACGGCGGCGGCAGCACCGACTCCTGGGAGCCGTCGGCGCGGCGGCGCACCAGGGTCCGGCGGCCGCCCTCGGTGGGGCGTGGCTCGGTCCACCACACCTCGTCCCCGACGAAGCCCACGTACTCGGGGTGCCCGTCGTGCGCGGCGGCGAGGGCCGCGTCGATGGGCGAGGGCCAGGAACCGTACGGCAGCGTCTGCACGTTCTCCCCCAACTCGCTCAGGCCGTCCGCAGGAAGCGGTCCAGGACACGGACGCCGAAGTGCAGCGCCTCGACGGGGACGCGTTCGTCGACGCCGTGGAAGAGCGCCTGGTAGTCGAAGCCCTCCGGCAGTTTCAGCGGCGCGAACCCGTACCCGGTGATGCCGAGGCGCGAGAACTGCTTGGCGTCGGTGCCGCCGGACATGCAGTACGGCACGACGTGCCCCTCGGGCGCGAACTCCTGGACGGCGGCGCGCATCCGGGCGAACGTCGGCGAGTCCACCGGCGCCTGGAGGGCCACCTCACGGTGGTGGAACTCCCATTCCACGTCAGGCCCGGTGAGCCGGTCCAGGGTGGTGCGGAACTCCTCCTCGCCGCCCGGCAGATACCGCCCGTCGACGTAGGCGGTGGCCTCACCGGGAACCACGTTGATCTTGTAACCGGCGTCCAACATGGTCGGGTTGGCGCTGTTGCGGACGGTGGCGTCCACCAGGGAGGCGGCCGGGCCGAGCTGCTTGAGCAGCCCGTCCACGTCGTCCAGGTCGGGCCTGACGCCGTAGAGGGCGGCGAGCTCGGTGAGCGCGGCCTGAACCGTCGGGGTGAGTCTGAGCGGCCACTCGTGCTCGCCGATCCGGGCGACGGCGGCGGCGAGCCGGGTGACCGCGTTGTCCCGGTTGACCTTGGAGCCGTGCCCGGCCCGTCCGCGCGCGGTGAGCTTCAGCCAGCCGGTGCCCCGCTCCCCGGCCGCGATCGGGTAGAGCTCCCGTCCGGAGCCGTCGTGGAAGGTGAACGCCCCCGACTCGCTGATCCCCTCGGTGCAGCCCTCGAACAGGCCGGGGTGCCGGTCGGCGAGGAACCCGGACCCGTCCTCGGCACTGGCCTCCTCGTCGGCGGTGAACGCGACGACGACGTCCCGCCGGGGCCGCACGCCCTGGCGGGCCCAGGAGCGGACGACGGCGAGGATCATCGCGTCCATGTTCTTCATGTCGACGGCACCGCGCCCCCACACGACGCCGTCGCGGATCTCCCCGGAGAAGGGGTGCACGCTCCAGTCCGGCGCCTCGGCGGGCACCACGTCCAGATGACCGTGCAGCAGCAGCGCGTCCGCGCCGGGATCGCTGCCCTCGATCCGCGCGACGACGTTGGTCCGGCCCTTGGTGCGCTCCAGCAGGGTGGGCTCCAGCCCCGCCTCGGCCAGCCGGGCGGCGGCGTACTCGGCGGCCGGCCGCTCCTGGCAGTCACCGCCTCCCCGGTTGGTGGTGTCGATGCGGATGAGCTCGGACGTGAACGTCACGACCTCGTCCAGTGCCTGCCGGTCAGCCATACTGCTCCTCCACAGCCGCCGAGACGATCGTGGTGACCGCCTTGAAGGTCCGGATCCCCTCGTACATGGTCCCGCTGGTGTACGCCACCTTCCGCTCCCCGATCCGCTCCACTCCGGGTACCACGGTCGCGGCCATCGACAGATGCTCGGCGTCGAACTCCACCGCCACCGTGAACGGTCCGCCCCGGACGGGCTCGTGGCGGACCGCCAGGGCGGCGCCTTCCTTGGCGGCGGCCCGGATGTCGGCGAAGGTCCGGTTCGGGGTGCGGCAGACGGCCGCGTACCGCGAGACGTGGTCCTTCACGGCCACCTTGGGCGCCTCGGGGGCGTAGCCGAGGGCGTCCTCGCAGGCCAGGTCGTCGCCGGTGACCAGCACCACGGGGACCCCGTACTCGGCGACGACATGGGCGTTGAGCAGCCCCTCGCTGGCCCGTACGTCGTTCACCCACACCCCGGTGATGGAGTTGGCGAGGTAGGTGTGGGCGAGGACGCCCTCCATGCCGGCGCCCGCGTGATAGCCGACGAAGGCGATGCCGTCGACGTCGCCGTGCTGCACCCCTTCCACCATGGACAGGGACTTGTGCCGTCCGGTGAGCATCTCGGCCCGCTCGTCGAGCCGTTCGAGGAGGAGGTTGCGCATGGTCCAGTGCGCCTCGTTGATCAGGACCTCGTCCGCGCCGCCGTCGAAGAAGCCGAGGACGGCGGCGTTGACGTCCGAGGTGAACATCGAGCGGCAGCGCTCCCACTGCGGGGTACCGGGCAGCACGTCGGCCGGCCAGGTCACCCCGGTGGCGCCCTCCATGTCGGCGCTGATGAGGATCTTCATGCCCTGTCACGTTACGCGCCGCGAGCGGGCCCGGCCAGGAAGCGCCGTGAGCTCGTGCGAAAGCGGTCCACCAGGATGCCGACGGAACGGGGCGCACGGGGGTCCGGCGCCCGGGAGCCGGGCGGTGCCCGGTCGCCCTGCCGTTCCTAGTCGCGGCCCACGACCAGCCACTTCGACGGCAGTTCGATCCGGGTGCCGTCGGGGAGGTACTCCGTGGTGGCGAGGGGGAGTTCGCCCGAGGCCAGCACCGAGAGGCCGGCCGTGCGTACGTACTCCAGGACCGCGTCGTCGGCGACCTCGCCGGGGGCGATGCCGTGCTGGAAGACGGGGGCCAGTTTGGGCGGCGGGCCCGAGGGGCTCTGGGCGAGGCCCATCAGGACCGGCTTGGCGGCCTCGGCCAGTTCCACGAGCAGGGCCCGCCCGTCGGTGCCGACGAGGGTGGCGATGCCGTCCACGAGGGACTGCCGGTCGTCGGGCTCCGCCTGGTGCAGGACGCCCCGCATGTAGACGTTGGCGTCGCCCAGCTCCGCGTGCAGCGTCTGCGCCTCGTCCTTCTCCCCCGCGTCCAGGACCCGGTAGGCGGCCAGGCCCGCGGGGTCGGCGTGGCGGGCGCGGTCGATCGCCGAGGCGGACAGGTCGACGCCGAGGACGTGCGGGAAGCGGTCGGCGAGGTAGCGGGTCTGGGTGCCGTTGCCACAGCCGAGGTCCACGAGCGGCAGCGTCGGCGCGGTCAGGTGCGGTTCGAACAGGGCCAGATGCGGGCCGACGGTCAGGGCCGGCTCGGCGTCCCAGAACACCGCCCCCTCCTCCTCGGGGGCCGCCCGCCAGAAGCCCTCCCAGGCCTCCCGGTACCGACTCGTCACGCTCATGCCCAACTCCCCAGGGTGCGACGGCAGCCCGCCGCGAAGTGACGGGCGAGTACGGTTTATCGCGCCCCGCGCTTCGCTTCAAGAACGCGGCGCATTCCTTCACGCCGCATTCGATCCGCGTACGCCCCCACACGCCTCGCGCGCCCCGGGACCGGTCAGCGGCGCGGGAGGGTCAGCTCGAACCAGACGGTCTTCCCGGCGCTCGTCCGGCTGGTACCCCACTCGCGTGCGAGGGTGCTCACCAGGCGCAGCCCACGACCGAACTCGTCGGTCGGACCGGCGCTCAGCAGCGTCGGCAGCTCGTGGTCGTCGTCGTCCACCTCGCACAGCAGGGTGTCGCCGCGTACCAGCCGGAGATCGACGGGACGGCTGTGCGAGTGCCGCAGGGCGTTGGTGACGAGTTCGCTGACGAGCAGCTCGCCGACATCCGCGAGCCGGGCCAGACCCCAGTCGTGCAGTTGCTCGCGGACGACCGCGCGGGCCCGGCCGACCTGGAGGGGGTCGCGGGAGAACCGCCACTCGGCGACGTCCTCCGGCGCGATGCCGTTGAGCCGGGCCATCAGCAGGGCGACGTCGTCCTTGCGACCACCGCGGGTGTTGAGCGCCCGGATGATGGTGTCGCAGGCGTCGTCCATCGACGCGGCCGGGTGGGCGGCGGACTCGCACAGGGTGGCGAGTCCCACGCCGATGTCCTCGCCGCGCACCTCGACCAGACCGTCGGTGCACATCACCAGCCGGTCGCCGGGCTCCACCCGTACGCGGACCGCCTCGAACGGCACCCCGCCGACTCCTATGGGCGCGCCCGTCGGCAGGTCCAGCAGCTCGCTGCGCCCGTCCTCGGCGCGCACCAGCACCGGTGGGATATGGCCCGCGTTGGCGATCTGCAGCTCGCCGACGATCGGGTCGTACACGGCGTAGAGACAGGTCGCGAGGTAGGTGTCGCCGAGCCGCTGGGCGAGGTCGTCGAGGTTGCGCAGGAGCTGGGCGGGCGGCAGGTCGAGAGCGGCCATGGTCTGTACGGCCGTACGCAACTGGCCCATCATCGCCGCCGAGTTGAGGCCGTGGCCCATGACGTCACCGACGACGAGGGCGGTGCGGGCGCCGGGCAGTTTGACGGAGTCGAACCAGTCACCGCCGACGCGCCCGAGCAGCGTGCCCGGCAGATAGCGGGTGGCGATGTCGCAGCCCGACATGCGCGGCGGGATGTGCGGCAGCATGCTGTCCTGGAGGGTCTCGGCGACGCTCTCCTGGAAGGTGTACATCCGGGCGTTGTCCAGCACGAGGCCCGCGCGGGCGGCGAGTTCGGCGCCGGTGACGCGGTCCATGTCGTTGAAGACGGGCCGCTCGGGGTGGCGCAGCAGGATCATGAAACCGAGGACCACATTGCGCGCCTTGAGCGGGACGACGAGCATGGAGCGGCCGGTGATCAGCGGCCGGATGTCCCGCTTCTCGAACTGGGAGGCGATGGCGTGGCCCATCTCCTCGCTGATGCGCGGCACGAGGACGGGCTCGCCGCTGGTCATGCACTGGAAGAACGGGGTGTGCGCCGGGAAGGGCATGGCCTCGCCGACCGGTACGACGTCGTCCCAGCGGCCGGGTTCGTCGGTGTGCTCGATGGCGACCCGGTGCCACATGGTGGTGGTGTCCGGCACGCCGTCGGGGAACCCCTCGCCCGCGACGACCTGTTCGCGCAGATAGGTGCCGGCGACGTCGGTGAAGCGGGGGACGACGGCCCGGCTGACCTCGAGGATGGTCCGGGAGAGATCGAGGGAGGTGCCGATGCGGCCGCTGACCTCGTTGAGGAACTCCAGGCGCTCGCGGACCGCCGCGTACTCCAGGTCCACGGCGTCCTGGGTGTCCTCCTCGGCCACGGGCAGCCCGAGCACCGCGGCGCGGTCGGCGCGCTCCCGGCGGGCCCGGCGCTCGGCGCGGCGCGGGACGCCCCAGTCGGGGGTCACGGGCACCCGGTCGTTCTGGCTGAACTCCAGGATGGGATAGCCCAGTTCCAGGATCTGCGCGACGATGCGGGAGCCTTCGCCCACGCTCATGCTGGGCAGGATCTCGGGCAGCCGGCGGGCCAGCTCGTCGGCGCCGGGGAAGTCGGTGTGCAGGGCGAACCCGGGCGTGATGCGCTCGCATCCGGCGCCGTCGGCGCCCTGTTGCTGCAGTCCGTCCGCGTCGGCCGCGAGCACCAGCAGCCGCTCGCGCCCCGGCCCGACCAGGGGGTACGCCCACCACAGCACGTCGGAACGGACGTCACCCGGCACGGTGAGGCGGGCGCGGCCCGCCGCGGGGTAGCTGAGCCGTCCGTCGAGCGAGGACTCCAGATCGGGCCCCAGTCCGTCGTAGGCCGCGTAGGCGCCGTACGAGGTCGTGTCGGTGTCCTCGTGCAACGCCCCGGAGACGGGCAGCAGATCAGCGGCGGGGCGCCCGATGGCGTCCTCCTTGCCGACTCCGAACAGCCGCCGCGCGCCGGTGCTCCAGTGGGACACCAGGCCCTCACGGTCGACGACGACGACAGCCAGCGGCATCCGGCCGCTCGCGCCGTCCCCAGCTCCGCGGCTGGAAGGGTCGTCCCTCTCGATGCCACGGTCCATGGCCAAGGCCTCTCTCCCCACGGCTTGGCAAGATCTACGCCGCCGACACCACGGTACGGCGAGAGCCGGTGGTGATGTGGGGCAATAAGGGAATTGACTCACGCCGACGCACAACCGGCGTGCCCTGCGGTGCGCGGCACGGCGCCTCAGTCCTCGTGCCCCAGCTGAAGGTCCCGTTCCGTACGCCCGCCCCCGGCCACCTGGAGCACCGTGGCGACCGGCGGGTAGCCCGCGGCGATCACCGTGTACTCGCCGGAGGAGAGGTCCACGAACCGGAAGGTGCCGTCCGGGCCCGTGGTGAGCGTGTCGACCACGTTGCCCGCCGCGTCCAGCAGGGTCACGCGGGCGTCCTCGACGGGCCGTCCGCCGCTCGCCCGGACGGTTCCGCGCAGGACGGCTCCCCCGGCCAGCTCGATGTCCTGCCGGGTCTCCCGCGCGGCCTGCACGGTCACCGGCAGCGCGGCCGGCCGGAAGGCGGGGGCGCTCGCGGCGAGCGTGTACTCCCCGGCCACCAGCTCGGTGATGACGTAACCCCCCTCGCGCCCGCTGCGCGTGGTGGCGACGACCTCACCGTGGACGTTGGTGAGCGTGACCGTCGCCTCCCGCACGGGAGTTCCGTCCGCGGTCAGCACACCGCCCGCCAGGCGTCCCGCGCCGCCGAGGACGACGTCCAGCTCGACCGGGCGTTCGCCGACGGTCACGGAGACGGCCTGCGGCTGGTGTCCGCCCGCCGCGGCGATGAGGACGTACGACCCCGCCCCCGGAGTGGACAGCGCGTACCGCCCGTCCTCGCCGCTGGCGCCCCGGCCGATCTGCTGTCCGGTGACGTCGATGAGGGTGAGCGCCGCTCGCGGCACGACGGTTCCGTCGGGGTGCTGCACCGTGCCGCAGACGGGGATCCCGGCGGCGTGGGGCGAACGAGCCTGCGGGACCGGCGCGTTCGTCGGGGCGGGCGCGGGCTCTGTTGCGGCGATGGGGTGGGACACCAGTGGTTTCTCCTTGAGGAAGAAGGCGATCAGCAGGCCCAGGACGAGTACCGGCACGAGGTAGAGGAAGATCCTCGGCATGGCGTCGGCGTAGGCCTGGATGTAGTAGTCGCGCAGCGCCGGCGGCAGCGCGTGGACGGCCTGCGGGGTGATGGACTCGGGGTCGGGCAGCCCGGCACCGGTGTCCGCGGGCAGCCGGTCGGCCAGGGCGTCGCCGAGCCGGTCGGCGAAGAGCGTGCCGAAGATCGCGGCGCCGACGCTGCCGCCGATCTGCCGGAAGTAGTTGTTGGCGCTGGTCGCGGTGCCGAGGTCGGCGGGGCGCACGGAGTTCTGCACGGCGAGGATCAGCACCGGCATCACCATGCCGATACCGGCGCCGAGGACCGCCGTCCAGAGGCTGTAGTGGAGTCGGGGCGTGTCGGCGTCGAGCCGGGACAGCAGCCACATGCCGACGACGGAGAGCACGCCGCCGAGGACGGGGTGGATCTTGTAGCGCCCGGTGTGGGTGATGAGCTGTCCGGAGACGATGGAGGCGCCGACGATGCCGCCCATCATCGGCAGCATCAGCAGCCCGGACTCGGTGGCGGACGCCCCGTCGACCATCTGCAGATAGGTCGGCAGATAGCTGGCGGCGCCGAACAGCGCCACGCCGACCACCACGCCCACCAGGCCGGTGACGTTGAAGACGGAGTCCCTGAACAGCCGCAGCGGGATGAGGGGTTCGGCGGCGAAGTGCTCGGCGACGAGGAAGAGCACGGTGGCCGCCGCCGCGCCCGCGCCGAGCCCGAGGATGACCCGTGAGTCCCAGGCGTACTCGGTGCCGCCCCAACTGGTCAGCAGCACCAGGCAGGTGGAGGCGGCGGCGAGCAGCAGAGAGCCGAGGAGGTCGAGCCGGGGCTTGGCCGTCGGCTTCGGCAGCTTCAGTACGACGGCGACGACGGCGAGCGTGACGATGCCGAAGGGGACGTTGACGTAGAAGCACCAGCGCCAGGAGAGGTGGTCGGTGAAGTACCCGCCGAGCAGCGGTCCGGCGACCGAGGCGAGGCCGAACGCGGCGCCGATCAGGCCCATGTACCGGCCGCGCTGCCGGGGCGGCACGATGTCGGCGATGATCGCCTGCACCCCGATCATGAGCCCGCCCGCTCCGACACCCTGGACGGCCCGGTAGGCGATGAGCTGGTCCATGGTCTCGGCCCGCCCGGCGAGCGCGGAGCCGACGACGAAGACGACGATCGCGAACTGGAAGACGCTCTTGCGGCCGAGCAGGTCGCCGAGTTTGCCGTAGATCGGCAGGCCGATGGTGGAGGTGAGCAGGTAGGCGGTGATCGCCCAGGACATCCGGTCCAGGCCGTGCAGCTCGCCGACGATCTTCGGCAGCGCGGTGGCGACGATCATCTGCTCCAACGCGGCCAGCAGCAGCGCGAGCATCAACCCGACGAAGACCAACCGCACGCGGCGGGGGCTGAGTTCGCCGTCCTCCGCCCGGTGCGGCGCGGGAGGCTCGGGGGGTGTCGCGACCGGTCGGTCCTTCACCGGAGTCGTCCCGCCCACGTACCGCTCCCCTCGTCGCGCCTGCCGCGCAAATTCCCGCGTAATGCGACAACTGCGAGCAAGCACGACGAGTTACGGCAGACCGGTGCGGCTCACCAGGAACCACCCGATCCGGTGAGCGGGGTCAACGCCCCTCGGACACCGGGGACTTACTTCTCCACCTCGGCGGCCAGCTTCTCCAGCAGGGCGTCGTAGATCCGGCCGAGGCCCTTGGGGGCGAAGGTCTTCTCGAAGAAGCCGCCGATACCGCCCGCGCCCTGCCACGTGGTGTGCACGACGACCCGGGACCTGCCCTCGCCGGCCGGGGTGACCCGCCAGGTGGTGACCATGGAGGAGTTGCGGTCCTTCTCGACGAGCTCGCCGTCGTTGGGCTCGCTGACCTCCAGCAGACAGTCGCGCACCCGCTTGCTGGTGGCCTGGAGCTTCCAGTGGACGAGGGTGCCCTCGCCGTCGCCGCCCTGGCGCACCTCGTACTCGCTGAAGTGCTCGGTCAGCACCTTCTGCCGCGTGCCGCTGTAGTCGGCGAGGGCGTCGAACACCTTCTCCGCGTCCGCCGCGACGACCCGCTCCGTAGTGGCCTCGACCTGCGCCATTGACTTCCTCCAGGGAGTGACTTGCTCGGGGATCGAGCAAAGCCAACCACCCCATGACCCGGCCGCCCAAATCGAGGTCGCACGATCAAGGGAACATGTGTTCTATTCTGTGGTCAGTGCTACCGAGGAGGCCTCATGCGCTGGGAGAACCTCGCCCTGGAGTCCGACCACAGCCGGGCCGACGCCGCCCTGTTCGGCGCCGACGCGGTGATCACCCGTACCTTCGACACCCCGGAGTTCCGCGGGATCACCTTCCACGAGATCCGGGCCCGCTCGATCATCAACCGGGTGCCGGGGGCCTCCCGCATGCCGTTCGAGTGGACGGTGAACCCCTACCGCGGCTGCTCGCACGCGTGCGTGTACTGCTTCGCCCGCAAGACCCACAGCTATCTGGACCTCGACACCGGGCTCGGCTTCGACTCCCAGATCGTGGTCAAGGTGAACGCCCCGGAGCTGCTGCGCCGCCAGCTCGGCTCCCGGCGCTGGCTGGGCGAGCACATCGCGATGGGCACCAACGTCGACTGCTACCAGAGGGCCGAGGGCCGCTACCGGCTCATGCCGGGCATCATCGGCGCCCTGCGCGACCACGCCAACCCCTTCTCGATCCTGACCAAGGGCACGCTCATCCTGCGCGACCTGGAGCTGCTGAAGCAGGCGGCCGCGGTGACCGACGTCGGGATCTCCGTCTCGGTCGGCTTCACCGACGCCGAGCTGTGGCGCACCGTCGAGCCGGGCACGCCCGCTCCCGAGCGGCGCCTGGAGGTCGTACGGATCCTCGGCGAGCACGGCATCGGGTGCGGGGTGCTGATGGCGCCGGTGATCCCGTTCCTGAGCGACGGCCCGGCCCAACTGCGGGCCACCGTCCGCGCGATAGCCGCGGCCGGCGCGACCTCCGTGACGCCGCTCGTGCTGCACCTGCGCCCGGGCGCCCGTGAGTGGTTCATGGCCTGGCTGGAACGCCACCACCCGTACCTGGTGCGCCGCTACAAGCGCCTGTACGCGGACGGCGCCTACGCCCCGAAGTGGTACCAGCGCCGGATCACCCGTCAGGTGCACGAGCTGGCCGAGGAGTACGGCATCGGCCCCACCCGCGCGGGCATGCCGCGCCGGATCCGGGAGCCGGAGCCGCCGCTGACCGAGGCCCGGCCGACGGAGCCGGTTCAGCTCTCACTGATCTGAGAGCCTCCGATCCGGGGGCCTCCACTCCGGGGGCATCCGATCTGGGCGCATCCGAGCGCATCGATCGCCCCAATTGGGTCAAGTATTGCCAGAACACGTTCTTCCGGACGGGCTTTCCGGGACGATGCGGCGTGGACCGTGACCCTCGCGGTCCGAACACCCTCCGTCCTGGGAGGACTCGATGAGAAAACGCGCAGCCGTGCTGTGCGCTGCCGCCGCCGTCGTGGCCGGGTCGTTCACGGCCGTTCCCGCCGAGGCGAGCGGATCGCACCCGGCGCCGAAACTCGCCTGGAAGAACTGCGGCACCACCACCTACCCGAAGCTCCAGTGCGCTTCCCTCAAGGTGCCGCTCGACCACACGAATCCGCACGGGCGGAAGATCACCCTCGCGCTCTCCCGTGTGCCGCACACCGCGAAGAAGTATCAGGGCCCGCTGCTGGTCAACCCCGGCGGCCCGGGCGGCAGCGGCCTCACGCTCGCCGGCTTCGTGGCGTCCACCCTGCCCAAGGAGGTCGCGGCCCAGTACGACGTCATCGGCTTCGACCCGCGCGGGGTCGGCAAGAGCAAGCCCGCCCTCGACTGCAGGCCCGGCCACTTCGCCCCGGTGCGCCCGGACTCGGTGCCGAGCACCCGGGCGATCGAGAAGGCCAACCTCAAGCGCGCGCACGCCTTCGCGAAGGCCTGCGCCGACCGGCACGCGGACCTGCTGCCGTACATCAACACGGTCAGCACCGTGCAGGACATGGACTGGATCCGGCACGCGGTGGGCGCCGAGCGCATCAACTACTTCGGTTACTCGTACGGCACCTATCTCGGCGCGGTCTACGCCAAGCTCTACCCCGAGCGGGTACGGCGCCTGGTGCTCGACTCGGTCGTCGACCCCACGGGGGTCTGGTACGAGGACAACCTCGCGCAGGACTACGCCTTCAACGACCGTCACCTCGCCTTCATGGCGTGGGTCGCCAAGCACCACGCGACCTACAAACTGGGCACCGACCCGGCGAAGATCGAGAAGAAGTGGTACGCGATGCGGGCCGCGCTGGCGAAGAAGCCGGCCGGCGGCAAGGTGGGCCCCGCCGAACTGGAGGAGACCTTCCTGCCCGGCGGCTACTACAACGGCTACTGGCCCTATCTGGCCGAGGCGTTCGCGGCGTACGTCGGCGACAGGAACACCGATCCGCTGGTGGAGGCGTACGACAACTTCGCCGCCGTCGACGCCGCGGGCGACAACGGCTACAGCGTCTACACGTCCGTCCAGTGCCGGGACGCCGACTGGCCGCGGGACTGGCGGCAGTGGCGGGACGACAACTGGGCGGTGTACGCCAAGGCACCCTTCATGGCCTGGAGCAACGCCTGGTACAACGCCCCCTGCGCGTTCTGGTCGACGGGCTCCCTGCACCCGGTGAACGTCGCCAACGGGGACCTGCCGCCGGTGCTGCTGTTCCAGGCGACCGGGGACGCGGCGACGCCGTACCACGGCGCCGTGACGGTGCATCGGATGCTGCACCGCTCCAGCCTGGTGGTGGAGCAGGGCGGGCAGAACCACGGCATCTCGCTGAGCGGGAACGCCTGCCTGGACAAGCATCTGGCGAGGTACCTGACCGACGGCACCGTGCCGCGCGGCGGTGGTGAGGTCGACGCGGTGTGCGACGCGCTGCCCGACCCGAAGCCGCTCAACTCGACGTCGCCGTCCGCCAGCCGGGGCGCGACCCTGCACGGTCTGCTCGGCTTCCGCGGCTGAGCGCACCCCTCGGGGGCGGGCGCCGTCGGACCCATGGTCCACCATGGACCCATGAGTGAGCCGACCAGGATTCCCGCCCCCGAAGGGCTGGCCCCCGCCGCGCAGTACAGCCATGTGGTCATGGGCACCGGCCGCCTCGTCGCCGTCGCCGGCCAGCTTCCCCTGGACGAGAAGGGCGATCTGGTCGGCGCGGACGACCCGGCCGCCCAGGCCCGCCAGGTCTTCGAGAACCTCAGGCGCTGCCTGGCCGCCGCCGGAGCCACCTTCGCCGATGTCGTCAAGCTCACCTTCTACGTCACGGACCTCGCGGACCTCCCCGCGATCCGCGCGGCCCGCGCCGAGCACATACCCGACGACCGGCTGCCGGCCGCGTCCGCGGTCCAGGTGGCGGGGTTGGTCAGGCCCGAATTCCGCATGGAGATCGAGGCGTTCGCGGTGGTGGCCGAGTGAGGGACGTCCGCGTCCGGGAGATGGTGTACGCCGACTGCGACCGCGTGGCCGAGATCCGCGTCGGCGGCTGGCGCGCCGCGTACCGGGGCCTGATGCCGCAGCCCTTCCTCGACGGCCTCAGCGTCGCGAAGGACGCCGAGCGGCGGCGCGAGCGGTTCGGGCGGGGCGAGGTGGTGAACCTGATCGCCGAGCGGGAGGGCATCGCCGTCGGCTGGGCCTGCCACGGTCCGTACCGCGAGGGCGACAGCCGTACGGGGGACGCCGAGCTGTACGCGATCTACGTGGACCCGGCTCGGTACGGCGGCGGGATCGGCCAGGCCCTCCTGGCCGAGTCGATACGGCGCTGCACGGCCGCGGGCCGGCCGCGCATGCTGCTGTGGGTGCTCAAGGACAACACCGCTGCCCGGCGCTTCTACGAGCGGGCCGGGTTCCGCCCCGACGGCGCCGAGGAGCCCTTCGAGGTCGCCGGCGTCCCGGTCCCGGAGGTCCGCTACGCAGGGGAGTTGACCACCGGCTGACGCGACTCCGGGATCCTGCTGACGCGACCCCGGAATCCGCTGATGCAACCCCCGGATCCAGCTGACGCGACCCGGGATCCCGTTGATTCGACCCCGGGATCCCGCTGACGCAACTCCCGGATCCAGCCGACGCGACCCCGGAATCCCGCTGACGCAACTCCCGGAGCCAGCCGACGCGACCCGGGATCCCGTTGATTCGACCCCGGGATCCCGCTGACGCAACTCCCGGATCCGGCTCACGCGACCCCGGGATCCCGCTGACGCAACTCCCGGAGCCGGCTCACGCGACCCCGGGATCCCGCTGACGCAACTCCCGGAGCCGGCTGATCCGACTCCCGGATCCGGCTCACGCGACCCCGGGATCCCGCTGACGCAACTCCCGGAGCCGGCTGATCCGACTCCCGGAGCCGGCTGGCTCAACTCTGGGATCCGGCTGACTCATCCCTCGGGCCCGGCTGGGAGGGGATCCGGGCCAGCGCGTGCACCGCCGCCTCCGCGAGCGCCGGATGGGCCAGCGCCTCGTGCAGCACGGTCCGGGCGCGGGCGTCGCCGAGGGCGCCGAGGCCCTCGACACAGGCGAGCGCCACCCGGCGGTAGGGGTCGTGCGGGCGCAGCCGCCGCTCCAGAGTGGTGATCAGCGCGGGAACCGCCTCGGGGGCCCGGAGTCGGACCAGCAGCCGGACCGGGTACAGGGCGTAGGCGACGCGCAGTTCGTTCGTGGCGAGGGCCGCCGCCGCCCGTGCCGTACGAGGGTCGCCGAGCCGCGCCAGCGCGTGCGCGGCGGACGCGCAGCGCTGGGGGTCCCGGTGGTTCAGGAGCAGGACGAGGGCTTCGAACGAGCGCCGGTCCCCCGCGAGCCCGAGCCGGAACGCGGCCAGTTCCCTGGCCCACAGCGACTGGCCCGGCGCGACGAGGAGCTCGGCCAGTGCGTCGAGGTCCCCGGTGCCCGCGAGCCGCTCGAAGCCCGCTCCCCCGCCGGACTCCCGCCGTAAGCGCTCCGTGAGTGATCGCAACTCTTCGTCCATGACGCGAGCCTATGGGCGCCCGGGCCGTCCCGGGACCTACATCACAAAGACGGTGAAGGCCGGGGACTGGCGCGCTCGTTACTCGCGGGTTAATCTCAGACGAGCGAGCTACCCGCTCGCGCTCCACCCGCGGTGGCCTGGTGACGCAGCCGCCACGGGAAGTCGGTTCGGTACATCAGGTACCGCCAGTACGACTCGGCCACGGGACAGGGCCGGTCGGCCATCACCGTTTCACCGGACGTGTGCGCGTCCGGTCGACGGCACCGGGCGTGTGCGCTCGCAGCCCGGATCACACCCGCATTTCATCCGCACCCGGTGCGCCCCTTCGGCGCACCCGGGCGCGCTCCCAGTCGTCACCCTCATTCCTGGAGTCCCGCGATGGCCACTCCCCTGTCCGACACCCCTTTGTCCCCGATCCGGACCGTCGCCGTCGTCGGCCTCGGCACCATGGGCACCGGCATCACCGAGGTGCTCGCCAAGGCCGGCCGCGAGGTCGTCGGCATCGACATCAGCGAGGCCGCGGCGGCCCAGTCGGTCGCCGCTCTGGAGGCCTCCACCGCCCGCGCCGTGGAGCGCGGCAAGCTCACCGAGCAGGAGCGCGCCGCCGCGCTCGCCCGGGTCCGCACCACCACCGACCTGGCCGAGGCGGCCGGGGCCGACCTGGTCATCGAGGTGGCGCCGGAGTCGTACGAGATCAAGCAGCAGATCTTCCGCGCGCTGGACGGCATCGTGCGCCCCGAGGCGATCCTCGCCACCGGGACCAACGCGCTGTCCGTCACCCGGCTCGCCGCGGACTCCGCGCGCCCCGAGCGCGTTCTCGGCCTGCACTTCTTCAACCCGGCCCCGGCGATGAAGCTGGTCGAGGTGGTCTCCTCGGTGCTGACCGCCCCCGCGGCTGTCTCCGCCGTCACCGACCTCGCCGTCGACCTCGGCAAGGAGCCCGTCGCGGTGGGCGACCGGCCCGGATTCGTCGCCGACGGGCTGCTGTTCGGCTACCTCAACCAGGCCGCCGCGATGTACGAGGCCAAGTACGCCTCCCGCGAGGACATCGACGCCGCCATGCGGCTCGGCTGCGGCCTCCCCATGGGTCCGCTCGCCCTGCTCGACCTGATCGGCATCGACACCGCCCGCACGGTCCTGGACGCCATGTACGCCGAGTCCCGCGACCGGCTGCACGCCCCGGCGCCGATCCTCAAGCAGCTGAGCGAGGCGGGCCTGACGGGCCGTAAGACGGGCCGCGGCTTCTACACGTACGAGGCGCCGGGCAGCGCGACCGTCGTGCCGGACGCCCTGACCCCGCTGTCCGGGGGCGTCGAGGCCGCCGGCCGCGAGGTCCGCTCCGTCGGCGTCGCCGGTTCCGGCACCATGGCCTCCGGCATCGCCGAGGTCTTCGCCAAGGCCGGCTACGAGGTCGTCCTCGCCGCCCGCAGCGAGGAGAAGGCGCAGACGGCCAAGGCCCGGATCGGCAAGTCGCTGGCGCGCTCCGTCGACAAGGGCCGGATGACCGCCGAGGCCGCCGCCCAGACCCTGGAGCGGATCACCCCGGCCGGCAGCTACGACTCCTTCGCCGACGTCGACCTGGCGGTCGAGGCCGTCGCCGAGGACCTGGAGATCAAGCAGCAGCTGTTCCAGGCGCTGGACAAGGTCTGCAAGCCGGGCGCGGTGCTGGCCACCACGACCTCCTCGCTGCCCGTCGTCGCCTGCGCCCGCGCCACCACGCGTCCGCAGGACGTGATCGGCATGCACTTCTTCAACCCGGCCCCGGCGATGAAGCTGGTCGAGGTCGTCCGTACCGTCCTGACCGCCGACGACGTGCACGCCACCGTGCGCGAGGTCTGCGGGCGGATCAGGAAGCACGCGGTGGACTGCGGCGACCGCGCCGGGTTCATCGTGAACGCCCTGCTCTTCCCGTACCTGAACAACGCGATCAAGATGGTGCAGGAGCACTACGCCACCCTCGACGACATCGACGCGGCGATGAAGCTCGGCGGCGGCTACCCCATGGGCCCGTTCGAACTGTTGGACGTCGTCGGGCTCGATGTCTCGCTGGCCATCGAGAAGGTCCTGCACCGCGAGTTCCGCGACCCGGGTCTGGCACCGGCGCCCCTGCTGGAGCACCTGGTGGCCGCGGGCTGCCTCGGCCGCAAGACGGGTCGGGGTTTCCGCGAATATGCCCGCCGCTGACCGTCCCGGCGACTGGTTCCGCGTCGGCGAGGACTGGGGCGGACTGCTCGACCCCACGGCCGCTCCCCCGCCCGCCCAGGGCGGGGGAAGCCCGGGACATGCGCACCATCCTGCGCAGATGCAGTACGTTCGGGTCATGTCCCAGCCCGCCAAGTCCTCACGTACACCAGCCACGCCCGACGCGCCGGAGAGTGCCGCAGGCAGTCGCGCGGCCGCCCAGCGGCTCAAGATGCGCCGAGAGCTGGCGGCCGCGGCGATGGACCTGTTCGCCACGAAGGGGTACGAGGCGACCACCGTCGACGAGATCGCGGCGCAGGCCGGGGTCGCCCGCCGCACCTTCTTCCGCCACTTCCGCTCCAAGGAAGAGGCGATCTTCCCCGATCACGACGACACCCTGATCCGCGCCGAGGCGGTGCTCAACGCCGCCCCCGCGCACGAGCATCCGCTCGACACGGTGTGCCGCGGCATCAAGGAAGTCATGCGGATGTACGCGGCCCGCCCGGAGATCTCGGTCGCCCGCTACAAGCTCACGCGCGAGGTGCCCACCCTGCGCGAGGCGGAGATCGCTTCGGTGGCCCGCTACGAACGTCTCTTCACCCGCTACCTCCTCGGCCACTTCGACGAGCACGCCCACGACGACGACGCCAACGACGACCCGCTGCTGGCCGAGGTCGCCGCCTCCGCCGTGGTCACCGCCCACAACCACGTGCTGCGCCGCTGGCTGCGGGCGGGCGGCCAGGGCGACGTGGAGGCGCAGCTGGACCACGCCTTCGCGATCGTCCGCAAGACCTTCGGCACCGGCATCGGGGCCGGCCGGGCCACCACGCCCCAGCCGGCCGCGGCGACGGTCTCCACCCAGGGCGAGGTGCTGGTGACGGTCGCCCGCACGGACGCCCCGCTGGACCAGGTGATGCGGACCATCGAGGAGGCGCTCAAGGAGCGCTGAGGCCCCCCGCGAGGACACTTCGCCACTGTGATGACGGCCACCCCACCGGGTGGCCGTTTTGGCATGTCAGAGCAGGTTTTCCGATCTTTTTCACAGCGCGTTCGATCGATCATCGCTCATTTGTTACGTAAAGATTTCACTTGAGAGCAACTTCTGGCACTCAGTGCCTTGCGAGCTGACACGCGGTGTCATACGTTCAAGGTGTCCGGCCTGTCCCGACGAGCCCAACGGCTCGCGCGCCGGACGCCTGCGTCACAGGCAACCTCCCGCGCCGACAAAGCGCCGCCGAAGCACCACCCGCCGAACCGACGGCAACCAAAACACCCTCAGCAGCACCGACGTAACCCTCAGCGTCCCTCCCCTCAGGGGACGCGTATCGCCGGAGGCATCACCGTGACCGTGAAGGACATCCTCGCCGCGATCCAGTCGCCCGACTCCACCTCGGCCGACTTCGCCGCTCTGCCGCTCCCCGAGTCGTACCGCGCGATCACCGTGCACAAGGACGAGACGGAGATGTTCGCCGGGCTCGCCAGCCGCGACAAGGACCCCCGCAAGTCGATCCACCTGGACGACGTGCCGCTGCCCGAACTCGGCCCGGGCGAGGCCCTGGTCGCCGTCATGGCCTCCTCGGTCAACTACAACTCCGTGTGGACCTCGATCTTCGAGCCGCTGTCCACCTTCGGGTTCCTCGAGCGCTACGGCCGCACCAGCGAGCTGGCCAAGCGCCACGATCTGCCGTACCACATCATCGGCTCCGACCTCGCGGGCGTCGTCCTGCGCACCGGCCCCGGCGTGAACTCCTGGAAGCCCGGCGACGAGGTCGTCGCGCACTGTCTGTCGGTGGAGCTCGAGTCCTCCGACGGCCACAACGACACCATGCTCGACCCCGAGCAGCGGATCTGGGGCTTCGAGACCAACTTCGGCGGCCTCGCCGAGATCGCGCTGGTCAAGTCCAACCAGCTGATGCCCAAGCCGGATCACCTCAGCTGGGAGGAGGCCGCCGCTCCGGGCCTGGTCAACTCCACCGCCTACCGCCAGCTGGTCTCCCGCAACGGCGCCGGCATGAAGCAGGGCGACAACGTCCTGATCTGGGGCGCGAGCGGCGGACTCGGCTCCTACGCCACGCAGTTCGCGCTGGCCGGCGGCGCCACCCCGATCTGTGTGGTGAGCAGCCCGCAGAAGGCGGAGATCTGCCGGGCCATGGGCGCCGAGGCGATCATCGACCGCAACGCCGAGGGCTACAAGTTCTGGAAGGACGAGAACACCCAGGACCCGAAGGAGTGGAAGCGCTTCGGCAAGCGCATCCGCGAGTTCACCGGCGGCGAGGACATCGACATCGTCTTCGAGCACCCCGGCCGCGAGACCTTCGGCGCCTCCGTCTTCGTCACCCGCAAGGGCGGCACCATCACCACCTGCGCCTCGACCTCGGGCTACATGCACGAGTACGACAACCGCTACCTGTGGATGTCGCTGAAGCGGATCATCGGCTCGCACTTCGCCAACTACCGCGAGGCCTGGGAGGCCAACCGGCTGATCGCGAAGGGCAAGATCCACCCGACGCTGTCGAAGACGTACTCCCTGGAGGACACCGGCCAGGCCGCGTTCGACGTGCACCGCAACCTCCACCAGGGCAAGGTCGGCGTGCTGTGCCTGGCCCCCGAGGAGGGTCTCGGCGTGCGCGACGAGGAGATGCGCGCCAAGCACATCGACGCCATCAACCGCTTCCGGAACGTCTGAGGTCCGTCCATGAGTGAGCGTCAGAAGGACCGGCCGTGGCTCATGCGGACCTACGCCGGTCACTCCACGGCCGAGGCGTCCAACGAGCTGTACCGGCGCAACCTCGCCAAGGGCCAGACCGGTCTGTCGGTCGCGTTCGACCTGCCGACGCAGACCGGCTACGACCCGGACCACATCCTCGCCCGCGGCGAGGTCGGCCGGGTCGGGGTTCCGGTCTCGCACCTCGGTGACATGCGCCGGCTGTTCCAGGACATCCCCCTGGAGCAGATGAACACCTCGATGACCATCAACGCCACCGCCATGTGGCTGCTGGCGCTCTATCAGGTCGTCGCGGAGGAGCAGGGTGCCGACATCACCAAGCTCCAGGGCACGACCCAGAACGACATCGTCAAGGAGTACCTGTCCCGCGGCACCCACGTGTTCCCGCCGGGACCGAGTCTCCGGCTGACGACGGACATGATCGCGTACACGGTCTCCCACATCCCGAAGTGGAACCCGATCAACATCTGCAGCTACCACCTGCAGGAGGCGGGCGCCACGCCGGTCCAGGAGATCGCGTACGCGATGTCCACCGCCGTCGCCGTCCTCGACGCCGTGCGCGACAGCGGCCAGGTCCCCGAGGAGCGCATGGGCGACGTCGTCGCCCGGATCTCCTTCTTCGTCAACGCGGGCGTCCGCTTCGTCGAGGAGATGTGCAAGATGCGCGCCTTCGGCCGCATCTGGGACAAGGTCACCCGCGAGCGCTACGGCATCCAGGACCCCAAGCAGCGCCGGTTCCGCTACGGCGTCCAGGTCAACTCCCTGGGCCTGACGGAGGCGCAGCCGGAGAACAACGTCCAGCGGATCGTGCTGGAGATGCTGGCGGTCACCCTCTCCAAGGACGCCCGTGCGCGTGCCGTCCAGCTCCCGGCCTGGAACGAGGCCCTCGGCCTGCCCCGGCCGTGGGACCAGCAGTGGTCGCTGCGGATCCAGCAGGTGCTCGCCCACGAGAGCGATCTGCTGGAGTACGAGGACATCTTCGAGGGCTCGCACGTCATCGAGGGGAAGGTCGCCCAGCTCGTCGAGGAGTCCCTCGCCGAGATGGAGCGGATCCAGGAGATGGGCGGCGCGATGGCCGCCGTCGAGTCGGGCTACCTGAAGTCGCAGCTGGTGTCCTCGCACGCCGAGCGCCGCGCCCGGATCGAGTCCGGCCAGGAGAAGATCGTCGGCGTCAACATCTTCGAGACGACCGAGCCCAACCCCCTGACGGCCGACCTGGACACGGCCATCCAGACCGTCGACCCCGCGGTCGAGGCCCGGGTGATCGAGGCCATCGGGACCTGGCGGGACACCCGCTACCAGCCGCCCTTCAACCACCCGCGCCCGTGCAAGGCGCTGGAGCGGCTGAAGGAGGCCGCGAAGGGCACCGCCAACCTCATGGAGGCCACCCTGGAGTGCGCCCGCGCCGGCGTCACGACCGGCGAGTGGGCCGGGGCGCTGCGCGAGGTGTTCGGCGAGTTCCGGGCACCGACGGGCGTGTCGTCCGCGCCGGTGGCCATCCCCGCCGAGGCGGGCTCGGCCCTGTCCGAGGTCCGCCGCAAGGTCGAACTGACCGCGCGGGACATGGGCGTGGGCAAGCTCCGCTTCCTGGTCGGCAAGCCGGGCCTGGACGGGCACTCCAACGGCGCCGAGCAGATCGCCGTGCGGGCCCGTGACGCCGGGTTCGAGGTGGTCTACCAGGGCATCCGGCTCACCCCGGAGCAGATCGTGGACGCCGCCCTCGCCGAGGACGTGCACGCGGTGGGCCTGTCCATCCTCTCCGGCTCGCACGCCCAACTGGTGCCGGACGTGCTGGATCGGCTGCGTGTGGCCGGTGCCACAGATATCCCGGTGATCGCCGGTGGCATCATCCCGAATGGTGACGCCGAGCAGCTCCGGGCCGCCGGAGTGGCCGCGGTGTTCACCCCGAAGGACTTCGACATCACCGGGATCATCGGCCGCATCGTCGACGAGATCCGCAAAGCGAACAAGCTCGACCCCCTGGAGGTCCCCGCATGACCACGGTCAACCGCCTTCGCCCCCGGCGTTCCTGCCTGGCGGTGCCGGGCTCGAACCCGCGCTTCCTGGAGAAGGCCCAGGGCCTCCCGGCCGACCAGGTCTTCCTGGACCTCGAGGACGCCTGCGCCCCGCTCGCCAAGCCCGAGGCGCGGCACACCATCGTCAAGTTCCTCAACGAGGGCGACTGGACGGGCAAGACGCGGGTCGTGCGCGTGAACGACTGGACGACCGAGTGGACGTACCGCGACGTCGTCACGGTCGTCGAGGGCGCGGGCCAGAACCTCGACTGCATCATGCTGCCGAAGGTGCAGACGGCCGAGCAGATCGTCGCCCTGGACCTGCTGCTGACCCAGATCGAGAAGACGATGGGCTTCGAGGTCGGCAAGATCGGCATCGAGGCGCAGATCGAGAACGCGCAGGGCCTGAACAACGTCAACGCGATCGCGACCGCGTCCCAGCGCGTCGAGACCATCATCTTCGGCCCGGCCGACTTCATGGCGTCCATCAACATGAAGTCGCTGGTCGTGGGTGAGCAGCCGCCCGGCTACCCGGCGGACGCCTACCACTACATCCTGATGAAGATCCTGATGGCCGCCCGCGCCAACAACCTCCAGGCGATCGACGGCCCCTACCTGCAGATCCGCAACATCGACGGCTACCGCGAGGTCGCGAGCCGCGCCGCCGCGCTCGGCTTCGACGGCAAGTGGGTGCTGCACCCGGGCCAGGTCGAGGCGTCCAACGAGATCTTCTCGCCCTCGCAGGAGGACTTCGACCACGCCGAGCTGATCCTGGACGCGTACGACTACTACACGTCCGAGGCGGGCGGCAAGAAGGGCTCCGCGATGCTCGGCGACGAGATGATCGACGAGGCCAGCCGCAAGATGGCGCTGGTCATCTCCGGCAAGGGACGCGCGGCCGGCATGCAGCGCACGTCGAAGTTCGAGATCCCGGAGGCCTGAGCGCGATGCAGTTCGGACGCACGTATGAGGAGTTCGAGGTCGGGGCGACGTACAAGCACTGGCCCGGGAAGACGGTCACGGAGTACGACGACCACCTGTTCTGTCTTCTCACCATGAACCACCACCCGCTCCACATGGACACCAACTACGCCGAGAAGACAACGGACTTCGGCAAGAACGTGGTGGTCGGGAACTACATCTACTCGCTGCTGCTCGGCATGTCCGTCCCGGACATCTCCGGCAAGGCGATCGCCAACCTGGAGATCGAGTCGCTCAAGCACGTGGCGCCGACCTTCCACGGGGACACGATCTACGGCGAGACGACCGTGCTCGACAAGTGGCCGTCGAAGTCGAAGAACGACCGCGGCATCGTCTACGTCGAGACCAAGGGCTACAAGCAGGACGGCACGCTCGTCTGCGTGTTCCGCCGCAAGGTGATGGTGCCGACCGAGACGTACATCAAGGAGCGCGGCGGCGAGCAGCCGGGCCGCCCGGAACTCAAGCAGCAGGAGAAGTAGGCCATGGCCCGTCTCGCCCAGACCGCCGGTCTGACCGACATCCAGCAGGAGATCCTCTCCACCGTCCGCGACTTCGTGGACAAGGAGATCATCCCGGTCGCCACCGAGCTGGAGCACCGCGACGAGTACCCGCAGCAGATCGTCGACGGCCTCAAGGAGTTGGGCCTGTTCGGCCTGATGATCCCCGAGGAGTACGGCGGTCTGGGCGAGTCGCTCCTGACGTACGCCCTGTGCGTCGAGGAGATCGCCCGCGGCTGGATGTCGGTGTCCGGCATCATCAACACCCACTTCATCGTGGCGTACATGCTCAAGCAGCACGGCACGCAGGAGCAGAAGGACCACTTCCTGCCGAGGATGGCGGCCGGTGACATCCGCGGCGCCTTCTCCATGTCGGAGCCCGCGCTCGGCTCGGATGTGTCGGCCATCACGTCCAAGGCGGTGAAGGACGGCGACGAGTACGTCCTGAACGGTCAGAAGATGTGGCTGACGAACGGCGGAACGTCCTCTCTGGTCGCCGTTCTGGTCCGCAGTGACGAAGGTCACCCGGAGGGCACCGCGCCCCACAAGTCGATGACGACCTTCCTCGTCGAGAAGGAGCCCGGCTTCGGTGAGGTCCGCCCCGGCCTGACCATTCCGGGCAAGATCGACAAGATGGGGTACAAGGGCGTCGACACGACCGAACTCATCATGGATGGCCTGCGCGTTCCGGCCGACCGGGTGCTCGGCGGGGTCACCGGCCGAGGTTTTTACCAAATGATGGACGGCGTCGAAGTCGGCCGCGTGAACGTCGCGGCGCGTGGTTGCGGTGTCGCTCAGCGTGCGTTCGAACTCGGCGTCCAGTACGCCCAGCAACGCCACACTTTCGGCAAGCCGATCGCCCAGCACCAGGCGATCCAGTTCAAGCTCGCCGAGATGGCTACCAAGGTCGAGGCCGCCCATGCCATGATGGTGAACGCGGCACGCAAAAAGGACTCCGGAGAACGAAACGACCTTGAGGCTGGGATGGCGAAGTACCTCGCCTCCGAGTACTGCAAGGAGGTCGTGGAGGACGCCTTCCGGATCCACGGCGGCTACGGCTTCTCCAAGGAGTACGAGATCGAGCGCCTCTACCGGGAGGCCCCGATGCTGCTGATCGGTGAAGGTACCGCCGAGATCCAGAAAATGATCATCGGGCGCAGGTTGCTCGAAGAGTATCGATTCCAGGGCTAGATGTCCGGGTTCGGGGTGTTTTCTTCGAGAAGAAGATCACACCCCGTCAACACTCTTCGACCTCCGACTCGGCTTCCTGGCTTGCCCAGTTGTGGCCCGCGCCCGGTACGATCCCGGGAAAGCCGCCGTCCCCCCTCACCGCGCGGCATCATCCGCTACGAAGGTCATCCATGCCCCACAGCCAAACCTCTGCACCTCGCGACAGCCTGGCCGGCATGCGCCTGGCACGCGGAGCATCGCCGTGGCTTCTCCCGACCGTCGCCACCGCCGCCCTCAGCCTGGCCAGGGCCCGCCGCTCCGGCGCCGCCAAGGCCGTCGCCGTGCCCGCCACCGCCCTCGCGGCGGGCATGCTGTGGTTCTTCCGCGACCCCGAGCGCGAGATCGCCCAGGGCAGGGTCATCTCGCCCGCCGACGGTGTGGTGCAGAGCATCATGCCGTGGAAGGACGGCCGTACCCGCGTCGCGATCTTCATGAGCCCGCTCAACGTCCACGTCAACCGCGCGCCGCTCTCCGGCACGGTGACCTCGGTCGAGCACATCCCGGGTGGGTTCGTTCCGGCGTTCAACAAGGAGAGCGAGAACAACGAGCGCGTAGTCTGGCATTTCGACACCGAACTCGGGGACATCGAGATGATCCAGATCGCCGGCGCGGTAGCCCGTCGCATCGTGCCGTACATCCCTCAGGGGACGAAGGTCGAGCAGGGTGACCGGATCGGTCTGATCCGCTTCGGCTCGCGTGTCGACATCTACCTGCCCGAGGGCGTGGAGGTCGCGGTCGAGGTCGGGCAGAAGACCGTGGCTGGGGTGACTCGCATTGACCGTGATTGATCCGGAGACCCAGGCGGGCTGGGTGCCCGAGGCGGACGAGGTGGACGACGAGGAGGAGATGCCTCTTTCTCTCCGCCTGTCGATAGCGGACACCCTCACCCTCGGCAACGCCACGTGCGGCTTCATGGCGGTGTACTTCACCACCACCGGCATCCTGATCCCGCACCTCACGGGTGACGATCTGGGCATGGCCCGCAACAGCGCGGCCACGGCCGTGATCCTGATGCTGTGCGCGGCCGTCTTCGACCTCTTCGACGGCCTCGTCGCCCGCAAGCTGCGGTCGTCGCCGATGGGTGCGGAGCTGGACAACCTCTCCGATCTGATCAGTTTCGGCCTCGCGCCCGCGTACTTCGTCCTCGTGTACGGCATGGTCGCGCGGGACGCGCATGAGCGGGTCGCGGCGGTGGGTGCGATCGTTGTGCTGCTGGCCGTGGTCCTGCGCCTGGCGCGCTTCTCCTGCGTGACACCGCCGAACGGCATGTTCCAGGGCATGCCCTCGCCGTTCGGCGCGCTGACAGTGGTCTCGATCGTGCTGCTGGAGCTGCCCTTCGTGGCGACGCTGCTGGCGATCATCGGCACGGCCTGGCTGATGGTGAGCCGGGTCGAGTACCCGAAGCCGCGTGGACGGCTGGCCGTCGCGATGCTGGCGTGGATCGTGCTGTCGATGGGGCTGCTGGCGGCGTGGGCGTTCGACGCCCCGAGCGGCCAGCTGCTGCTCCAGACGGGCTGCGCGCTGCAGCTGGTCATGGGCGCGGTCATCCCCCTGTTCGCCACGGCCCGCCGGGTGAACAACTTCCGAGACAACCGCCGCGAGGCTCGGGCGGCCCAGCTGCCGTAGGGCCCGCCGGTACTACGACGAAGGCCCCGGAACCGTCTTCACGACGGATTCCGGGGCCTTCTCGTCGGTCCGGCGCCGGCGCGGGCCGGGCCTTGCCGCGGGTCAGCGCAGGAAGTCCTCGGCGATGCGGGCCGCCGAGCGCTCCAGGATGGGACCGGCGTCCGCGATGCACTTCGCGACGTCCGGCTCGATCTCGGTCAGCGGGTACGCGCGCCGGATACCCGCCCGGCCCAGCGCCTGCGGGGGCAGGGCCAGCCGGCCGCAGACCGCGACGACCTCCTTGCCGGCCGCCCGCGCCGCCGCCGCGACACCCGCCGGCGCCTTCCCGTGCAGGGTCTGCTCGTCCAGCGAACCCTCGCCGGTGATCACCAGGTCCGCCCGCTCCAGCGCCGGGGCGAAGCCCAGCACGTCGAGCATGACCTCGATACCGGCCCGGAACCGGGCACCGAGGAGCAGGGCGCCGTACCCGATGCCGCCCGCCGCGCCCGCGCCCGGCGAGGCCGCGTAGTCGGCGGCCCGGGAGCCCACCGTCTCCTCCAGCACCTCGGCGAAGTGCGCCAGCGCCGCGTCCAGCGTGGCCACGTCGTCCGGCGAGGCACCCTTCTGCGGGCCGTACACCGCCGGGGCGCCCTTCGGGCCGGTCAGGGGGTTGTCGACATCGCTGGCGAGCACCAGCTCGACCGAGGACAGGCGCGGGTCGAGGTCCGAGAGGTCTGCCGAGGCCAGCTCGGCGAGGCCGCCGCCGCCCGGCGGCACCGGCTCGCCGTCCGCGTCCAGGAACCGCGCGCCGAGCGCCGAGAGCATCCCGGCGCCGCCGTCGGTCGTGGCGCTGCCGCCGACGCCGAACACGATCGTCCGCGCGCCCGCGTCCAGCGCGGCCCGCAGCAGTTCCCCGGAGCCGTACGTGGAGGCCGTCAGCGGCGCGAAGACGCCCGCCGGGAGCCGCTGGAGCCCGCTGGCCTCCGCCATCTCCACGACCGCCGTGTCACCGCGCAGCGCGAAGGCGGCCGTGACCTCGTCGCCGAGGGGCCCGGCGACCCGCACCTCGCGGCGCTCGAAACCGGCCGCGACCGCGGCGTCCACGGTGCCGTCGCCGCCGTCGGCCACGGGCAGCGCCTCGGCCTCGACGTCCGGCACGACGCGGCGCAGCCCGGCCGTCACCCGCTCGGCGACCTGCACGGCCGTCAGCGAGCCCTTGAACTTGTCCGCGGCGATGAGCACGCGCTGTGTCACCTGTGATCCCCTTGCTCTCCGGGCCTCGCGCATGTCAAGGCCAGTCGCGCCGCTGCGACCATAACCGGAGGACACCCTCGCCGTCATGCCCCGCCCGGTCCCTGGACGGGCCCCACGAGTCCGCGACTCCCCGCTGTCCGGCCCCGGCGGAATCGGGTAAACCGGTGCTATGACCCCTGTGGGCACCGAGCCAGAGTTCGCCGACCGCGTTCTGGGGGGCTGGCTGGGCCGGATCGCCGGCAACATGCTGGGCAAACCGGTCGAGCAGGGCGACCTGTGGACGCGGGACCGGATCGACCGCTATCTGCGGCGGGCCGCCGCGCTGCCGCTCACCGACTATCTGCCCGAGCCGCCGCCGGGCGAGAACGACGCCTTCGAGCTGCGGCCCGAGTGGCGCCAGTGCGTGCGGGGCCGGATCCACGGCAGCTGCCGGGACGACGATGTCGACTACGCCATCCTCGGCCTGGACCTGCTGGAGACCCACGGCTTCGGCTTCAGCACCGAACAGGTCGGCGACCTGTGGCTGCTGCGGCTGCCGTACCTGCAGACCTTCACCGCCGAGCGGGCCGCCTACCGCAACCTCGCCAACGGGCTCAAGCCGCCACTCACCGCCACCTTCGACAACCCCTACCAGGAGTGGATCGGCGCCCTGATCCGCGCCGACATCTTCGGCTGGACCAGCCCGGGCGTCCCGCACCGCGCCGCCTCGCTGGCCCGCCGGGACGCGGTGCTGTCGCACACCGGCAACGGCGTGTACGGCGCGATGTGGGCGGCCGCGCTGGTCGCGGCGGCGTTCACCGCGCCCACCGTGCGGCACGCCCTGACCGAGGCGCTCACCGTCATCCCGGCGAGCAGCCGCCTCGCCCGCACCGTGCGCCGGGTGATCTCACTCCACGACACCCGGATGACCTGGGAGGACACCCTCAGCACGGTGTCCGAGGAGACGGCGGGCCTCGGCTGGATCCACACCGTCCCGAACGCCGCCGTCCTCACCGCGGGGCTGCTGTACGGCGACGGCGACTTCACCCGGACCATCACCCTGACGGTCCGGGGCGGTCTGGACACCGACTCCAACGGGGCGACCGCGGGGTCGGTGGCCGGGGTGCTGACCGGGGCGGAGGCGATTCCGGGGCAGTGGCGGGACCCGTTGGAGGACACGGTGCGCAGTGCGGTGTTCGGGTTCGACGGGGTGCGGATCAGCGAGCTGGCGGAGCGCACGACCCGGCTGGTCGACGGGGAGTGACTCGTTACCCTTCCGGGATGACCACTCAGGACTTCGCCACGTACATCGCGGGTCTGCCCCGCGTCCTCGCCGGTGCCGCCGCCCTGTTCCGGGACGCGGCGGGCCGGGTGCTGCTCGTCGAGCCCAACTACCGCGACGGCTGGGCGCTTCCGGGCGGCACGGTCGAGTCCGAGGACGGCGAGACCCCGCGCCAGGGCGCACGCCGGGAGACGGCCGAGGAGATCGGTCTGGACGTCGCGCTGGGCCCGCTGCTCGCGGTGGACTGGGTGCACGGGACGGGCCGGCCGCCCCTGGTCGCCTATCTGTACGACGGCGGGGTCCTCGGCGAGGACGACTTCAAGGCGATCCGGCTCCAGGAGGAGGAGTTGCTGTCCTGGCGGCTGGTCCCGCGCGAGGACCTCACCGAGCACCTGCCGGGCGCCCTGGGCCTCCGGGTGCTGGCCGCCCTGGACGTACTGGAGAACGGCGGCGGCACGGCGGAGCTGGAGAACGGCCGCCGGGTCGGCTGACGGGGACCCCGGTCTGCCGGACCCTCCACCCGAATATCCGTTCGCCGCTCCCCTGGCCCCGCCCTACCCTCGGTGCCATGACCAAGCCCCTCGTCGCCCTGCTCAGCGGCGCCGGTATCAGCACGGACTCCGGGATCCCCGACTACCGCGGGCCGAACGGACTGTGGCGGCGGGATCCGGACGCCGAGAAGCTCGTGACGTACGAGTACTACATGGGCGACCCGGAGATCCGGCGGCGCTCCTGGCAGATGCGACGCGAGAGCCGCGCGCTGCGGGCCGAGCCGAACGCCGCGCACCACGCGGTCGCCGAGCTGGAGCGGTCCGGGGTGCCGCTCAGGGTGATCACCCAGAACGTGGACGGGCTGCACCAGCTGGCCGGGCTGCCGGCCCGCAAGGTGCTCGAACTGCACGGCAGCGCACGGAGTTTCGTGTGCACAGGCTGCCATGCCCGCGGCTCGATGGAGGACGCCCTCGCCCGCGTCGAGGCGGGTGAGGAGGACCCGTCCTGCCTGGAGTGCGGCGGGATCCTGAAGCCGGCCACCGTCATGTTCGGCGAGCGGCTCGACCCGGTGGTGCTGGGCCAGGCGGTGTCGATCACCAAGGCCTGCCAGGTGTTCGTCGCGGTCGGCACCAGCCTCCAGGTACAGCCCGCGGCGGGCCTCGCCGGTGTCGCCGCCGACCAGGGCGCACGGCTCGTCATCGTCAACGCCGAGCCGACGCCGTACGACGACCGTGCCGACGAGGTGATCCGGGAGCCGATCGGCACCGCGCTGCCGAAGCTGCTGCGCGGGCTCGGCGCGGCATAGCGGTCGGGCCAGGCCCTGTCGTTCGGATCATCCCGGCGTCGCGGTGGGCCGGACGGGACTGCTTCTCGCGGCCAGGCTGACCCAGACGACAGGGCTTAGGCGCGGATCCCGTCGCAGGTGATGTGCAGCTGCCGCGGGCCGCGCAGGACGGCGTTCTGCCGGTACGGGGGCGGGTCCTGGACGAGACGCGGGTTCTCCAGTCTCCGGGCCAGCTCCGCCAGGGCGAACTGGGTCTCCAGTCGGGCGAGCGGTGCGCCGAAGCAGCTGTGGATGCCGCTGCCCAGGCCGAGGTGCTGGATGTCGGGGCGGTCCGGGTCGAAGCGGTCGGGGTCCTCGAAGCGCCGCGGGTCACGGTTGCCCGATGCCAGGACCAGCCAGATGGGGGCGCCCTTGGGGATGGTGACGCCGCGGACCTCGATGTCGGCGAGGGTGGTGCGCTGCGGCACCAGTTGCACCGGCGGCTCGAAGCGCAGCAGTTCCTCGACGACGGGCACGGCAAGCCGTGGATCCTCGCGCAGCCGCCGCAGGACGTCGGGGTTGCGCAGCAGGGTCAGCATGCCGTTGGTGATGAGGTTGACGGTGGTCTCGTGCCCCGCGATCAGCAGCAGGGCCGCAGTGCTGAGCAGTTCCATCGTCGACATCGCCCCGTCCCCGCCCTGGGCCGTCGCCAGTTGGGACAGCATGTCCTCGCCGGGGTTCTTGCGCCGCTCCTCGATCAGGCCGGCCAGGTACATGCCCAGTTCCATCCGGGCGTCGTGGGCGCCTTTGCCCCGCTCCGCGGGGTCCGCGTCCGGGTCGGGGTCCAGGCTTGCGGCGAGGGTGTCCGCCCAGACGTGGAAGCGCGCCTCGTCCTCGCGCGGCACGCCGAGCAGCCGGCAGATCACCGTCACCGGGAAGGGGTAGGAGAACCGCTCCACCAGGTCGAAGCGGCCGGGGTCGCCGATGCCGTCGATGAGACCGGTCACGATGTCGTGCAGTTCGGGGCGCATCCCGTCGACGCGGTGCGGCGAGTGGGGCGGGCCGAACGGCCGGTTCGCCATCCGACGCAGCCGGTCGTGTTCCGGCGGATCGAGCTTCAGGAAGCCCGGTGGCAGGGCGCCGCCCTCCTCCGAGCCCGGCTCGGCCGACGGGTCCGTGATGTGCGAGGCCAGGTTGCGGGCATCGGAGCTGATCCGGGGATCGTGCAGCAGGCTGCGGATCTCGTAGTAGGTGCTGATCACGTACGGCCCGTCGGCCTCGTGATGGACCGGGTTCTGGCGCAGCTCTTCGTAGATCGGGTACGGATCGGCCCGGTTGGCGTAGTCCAGGATCCGGTGCAGCGGGGATTGCGTCATGGCAGGTCCTCGGGGCCGTGCGGGTCAGTGCGCGGGGGTGAACGTCATCCGGCGGTCGGCCGGCGAGTAGCCGCTGAGGGTCACGGTGGGGCCGTGGGTGGGGACCGACGGGTCGGGGAAGTCCGCGTCGATCGGGCGCTGGCCGTCCGGGTGCCGGTCGACCATGGCGAACGGCGGCGGGAAGGGCGCCGTGGTCTCGATCAGTTCCTGGTAGAACGGCAGCCACCGGGCGTGGTCGAATGCCACCGCGCCGACGACCCGCCCCTGATAGCCGTAGACGCCGGTGAAGCGGTGGTCCTTGAGCGAGCCCTGTGCGAGGAGGATCTCCGTGCCCAGCGACGGCACCCCGACCGACTTGATGTTGACGCCGAACTGCGAGGACCAGAAGGACGGCACCTCCATGTGAGGCAGGCGGTCCGTGCTCTCGCTGAGCATGTTGTGCGCCGCGACCGCGGCCTGGGTGACGGCGTTGCCCCAGTGCTCCAGGGACAGGAACTGGTAGCCGAACAGCGGGTGCGGGCAGCGGGCGACATCGCCGGCCGCGTAGATGTCGTCCGTGACGATGCCTCGGATGTCGAAGGCGCGGCACCCGGCGTCGCAGGCGATGCCGCGGGGGCCGGCGCCGAGTCCCGACCCGGCGAGCCATTCGGTGTTGCGGGTGGCGCCGAGCGAGACGACCACCACGTCGCACTCCACGGTGGAGCCGTCGGACAGGTGCGCGACGCGCACCCTGCCCGAGGCGTCGCCCTCCAGAGCGGTCACCATGACCCCGCACCGCAGGTCGACTCCGTGCTCGCGCTGCAGTTGGGCGGCGACCGCCCCGACCACGCCACCGAGTGCCCCGACCAGGGGGGCCGCGCCGCGCTCGGCGACGGTGACCGGGATGCCGCGTTCGCGGCAGGCGGAGGCGATCTCGGAGCCGGTGAACCCGGCCCCGATGACGAGGACCCGTCCGGGCCCCGCGTCGAGCCTCCGGGCGAGCCCCGCGCTGTCTTCGCGGGTCCGCAGGCAGAAGACACCGTCGAGTTCCGCCTCGGCCTCGCGCGGCCACGGTCGTGCCCGCACTCCGGTGGCGATCAGCAGCCGGTCGTACGGCACCGCGTCGCCGTCCGCCAGTCGCACCCGGCGGGCGGCCATGTCCAGCCCGGTGGCCGCGACGCCGAGCCGCCAGGTCGCGTCGACGGACCGGAGCCTGGGCAGTGCGGTGCGCTCGGCGCTCGCCCGGCCCAGCAGCACCTGCTTGGACAGCGGAGGCCGGTCGTACGGTTCGTGGGGCTCGTCACCGATCATGGTCAGGGTGCCGGTGAAGCCCTTGGCCCGCAGGGTCTCGGCGGCCCGCAGGCCCGCCAGCGAGGCGCCGACGACGACGATGCGGCCCTCGCGTCTCAGTCGCTCCAGGGATCCCTCACCGGGCACCGGGCACCGCCTCGGCGGGTACGTCCGCGGCGTCGACCAGGATGGCCTGGACCGGGCAGGCCGCGACGGCCTGGGCCAGCTTCTCGCGCTGTGCCTCCTCGGCCTCGGGGTCGTACAGCAGCGCCTCCTCGCCGTGCATGGCGAAGATCTCGGGGGCGAGGAACGCGCACTGCGCATACCCCTGACAGCGGTTCAGATCGACGGCAAGCCGTACCACGGTTCGGTCCTCTCCACTGGGCTTCGGTCACCCCTTGCGACCCACTCTCGGTGGCCGGGCGTGAGGTGACGACGAGGAGCGGACCGATCGGGTGACTGGCCCGGTCATGCCCGGGGGGTGGGACGCCGGCCCCGGAGGATGTTCAGGCTGAGGAGCAGCGCCCAGGCCGGAAGGACCAGTTCGGACCAGGGCACGTCCGCTCCCGCCACGAGCAGCGTCAGGCCCGCCAGATAGCCGAGGACGACGAGGGGGCGCGGGAGGACGCCGAGCCGGCGGCCGAGGGTCGAGGCCGTGATGATGAACACCGCCGCCATGCGCATGGCGTACGTGGTCAACAGGGCGTACGCGAAGTCGCGGCCGAACGGCGAGCCCTGCTGCCCGCTCTCGTCGAGCACGGTCCCGGCCGCCGCGGCCGCGCCGAACAGGGTGGCGACGAAGATCAGGCCGCTGCCCAGGAACACGGTGGCCACGAACCGGTCCTCGCCGTCGCCGGCCTGCTCGCGCAAGGCGCCCATGAACCACAGGAAGGCGATCCCGGCGAACGGGAGCAGCGTCAGCGCCACCCGCACTGCACCGCGCTGCCCGGCGTCGACGGTCACGTCGTCCCCGGGATCGGCGGGTAGCGCGAGGCGGACCAGGACGATCGCCGCGGCCATCAGAACCGCGAAGACCAACCCGGCCACCCCGGCGGCCCAGGGCGTCGCGAGGCGCTCGTGTCTGCGCTCCATGACCTCCCGCTCTCTGACTGCTCCTCCTTCGTACAGACATCAGCGATCGCGGGGCCGCGCCACCGGGGTCACTCGGGAGGGATCACGGCGTACGCCATGGGGGTCACGGCCGCGCTGTCGAAAGCGCCCGTACGGGCTGGGCGGTCGAAAGCGATCGAAAGCACCTGCGCGGGCGCGGCGATCGGATCAGAATGCGATCATGACCTCTGCCATCCGTCATGTGACGATCGACTCCGCCGACGCCTACCGGCTCGCCTCCTTCTGGTCCCAGGTGCTCGGGCTGCCCGTGCACGAGGACGACAGACCCGGGGACGAGGACGCGCTGATCGAGGGGGCGGGGCTGCTGTTCGTCACCGTCCCGGAGCCCAAGACCGTCAAGAACCGGGTGCACCTGGACCTTCAGCCGCAGGACCGCAGCCGGGACGAGGAGGTCGAGCGGGTCCTCGCCCTCGGCGCCACCCTGGTCGACGACCGGCGCACCCCGGACGGCAAGGGCTGGGCGGTCCTCGCCGATCCGGAGGGCAATGAGTTCTGCGTGGAGCGGGGGGCGGCGGAGCGGGCCGGCGAACCCGGAGCCTGAGAGACGTGGGCCCGTGACCCGGGGCATGAGCAGCCGGAGCCCGTGAGCGCAGGGATCAGAACAGCGCCGTACCGCTCTCGAAGTCCAGCAGCCGCTGCTTGCGGTCCAGGCCGCCGCCGTACCCCGTGAGGCCGCCGCTCGCTCCCACGACGCGGTGGCACGGCACGATGATGCCGATCGGGTTCTTGCCGTTGGCGAGGCCGACCGCGCGGGAGGCGCCCCGGTTGCCGAGGGCGTCGGCCAGATCGCCGTACGTACGGGTCTCGCCGTAGGGGATCCGGCGCAGCTGGTCCCAGACGGTGCGCTGGAACGGCGTTCCCCTCAGGCGCAGTTCGAGCGTGAACTCCTTCAACTCACCCGCGAAGTAGGCCTCCAGTTCCTCCTCGGCCTGGGCGAACAGGGTGTCGTCCCGGGCGCCGAAGCTCTCCTCGGACGGTCGGTGGCGCTGCTGCGTCATGTAGAGGCCGCACAGGACGCCGTCGTCGGCGACCAGGGTCAGCGGTCCGTAGGGGCTGTCGATCACGGTGTGCTGGCGCATGGAACGTCCTTAGACCGGAAGGAAGTTGATCGGGTGGCTGTCGGTCGCCCATAGGTACTGGACGGCGTACGCCCGCCAGGGCCGCCAGGCCGCGGCGCGGGCCGTGAGGGCGGCGGGGGTGGCGGGTAGGCCCAACTCCCCGGCCGCCCGCCGGATCCCGAGGTCCGTAGGCAGGAACGCGTCGGGGTCGCCGAGGGCGCGCATCGCGATGACGTCGACGGTCCAGGGGCCGAAACCGGGCAGCGCGAGCAGCCGGGCGCGGGCCTGGGGCCAGTCGCTCTCCACACCCAAGTGCAGGCTCCCATCAGCGAGTTGCTCCACCAGGGTGGTGAACGTGGTCCGGCGGGTGCGTGGCATCGCCAGGGACTCGGGGTCCACCGCCGCCAGCGCCTCGGGGGACGGGAAGAGGTGGGTGAGACCCCCCTCGGGGTCGTCGACCGGCTCTCCGTGGGCGAGGACCAGCCGGGCCGCGTGGGTGCGGGCGGCGGCCGTGGAGACCTGTTGGCCGAGTACCGCCCGTACGGCGAACTCCGCCTCGTCGACCGTGCGCGGAACGCGTCGGCCGGGAGCCTTGTCGACCAGCGGGGCCAGCAGCGGGTCGGTGCGCAGCCGGTCGTCGACGGCGACCGGGTCGGCGTCCAGGTCGAGCATCCGGCGGCAGCGGCTGATCGCGACGGTCAGATCGCGCAGGTCACTGAGGGTGAGCCGACAGGCGATGTGGTCGGGCCGCGGGCTCAGCGACACGATGCCGTGACCGTACGGCAGGCGCAGGGTGCGGCGGTAGGCGCCGGCCCGCCACTCCTCCACCCCGGGCACGGCGGTCGCGGCGAGGTGGCCGAAGAGGTTGTCGGGGTTGAGGGGGGCGCGGAACGGCAGGCGCAGGGTCAGCGCTCCGGGTGTGTGCCCCGGGCGGGGAGCGCGGGTGCGCAGCTCGCTCGGCGACAGGGCGAAGACCTCGCGCACGGTGTCGTTGAAGGTGCGGATGGAGGAGAAGCCGGCCGCGAAGGCGATCTCCGCCATCGGCAGCGGGGTCGTCTCGATCAGCAGGCGGGCCGTCTGGGCGCGCTGGGCGCGGGCCAGGGCTAGCGGGCCCGCGCCCAGCTCGGCGAGGAGCTGGCGTTCGACCTGCCGGGTGCTGTAGCCGAGCCGCGCGGCGAGTCCCGGCACGCCCTCGCGGTCCACGACCCCGTCGGCGATGAGCCGCATGGCGCGGGCCACGAGGTCGGCGCGCTGGTTCCACTCCGGGGAGCCGGGGCTGGCGTCCGGGCGGCAGCGCTTGCAGGCCCGGAAGCCGGCCTGCTGGCAAGCGGCCGCGCTCGGGTGGAACACCATGTTCTGCGGCTTGGGCGCGACCACCGGACAGCTCGGCCGGCAGTAGATCCCCGTGGTCAGAACGGCCGTGTAGAACCAGCCGTCGAAGCGCGCGTCCTTGGCCTGGACGGCCCGCACGCAGGCCTCGGTGTCGGTGTGCATCCCCTTCTGCATGAGTCCAGCATCGAGCACCCACCGCGCCAGGGCTGGCGAGAATCCGACATCAACCTCGGCTGTCCTGGGACCATGCCGATTCACGCAGCAGCCGCAGTCCATTGAGCCCGACCAGCACGGTGGACCCCTCGTGCCCGGCGACCCCGAGCGGCAGCGGGAGGTGTCCGATCAGGTCCCACAGGACGAGTCCGGTGATGAAGACCCCCGCGATGACGAGATTCTGCACGACGAGCCGGCGGGCGGCCCGGGACAGTCGTACCACCGCGGGAACGGTCGTCAGCTCGTCGCGCACGATCACCGCGTCCGCGGTCTCCAGGGCCAGGTCGGAGCCCGCGCGGCCCATGGCGATGCCGGAGTGGGCGGCGGCGAGGGCGGGCGCGTCGTTGACGCCGTCGCCGACGAAGAGCACCTTGCGGCCCCGGTCCTGGAGTTCTCGTACGGCGTCCACCTTGTCCTCGGGGAACAGGCCCGCGCGGACGTCGCTGAGACCGGTCGCCTCGGCCACGCGGTCGGCGGCGCCGAGGCTGTCCCCGGTGAGCAGGACGGGGGCGGTGCCGGTCAGGGCGGTGAGGGCGGCCGTGGTGGCGGGGGCCTCGGCGCGCAGCCGGTCGGTGAGGGTGAGCGTACCGACCGGCTCGCCGTCCCGGCACACCTGGACGACGGTGGCGTCGCTGTCGCCGTCGGCGCGGCCGACACTCACCTCGCGCCCCGCCACCGTGGCGGTGACGCCCTGGCCGGGGAGGGCGGTGAAGTCCTCGGCGGGCGCGAGCGCGAGGCCGCGGCCTCGGGCGGCGGCTACGATCGCGCGGGCCAGCGGGTGTTCGCTCGGGTGCTCGGCGGCGGCGGCCAGGGCGAGCAGGGCGTCCTCGTCGAGGCCGGAGTCCGGCCGCGGTCGTACGGCGGTCACCTCGGGGGCGCCCTCGGTGAGGGTGCCGGTCTTGTCGAGGGCCGCGAGGTCGATCTCGCCGAGGCGTTCCATGGCGACGGCCGACTTGACCAGGACGCCGTGCCGGCCGGCGTTGGCGATGGCGGAGAGCAGCGGCGGCATGGTCGCGAGGACCACGGCGCACGGCGAGGCGACGATCATGAAGGTCATCGCGCGCAGCAGGGCGTCGCTCAGCTCGGCGCCGAAGGCGAGCGGTACGCCGAAGACGGCGAGGGTGGCCACGACGATGCCGACGGCGTAGCGCTGCTCGATCTTCTCGATGAACAGCTGGGTCGGCGCCTTGGTGCGGGACGCCTCCTCGACCAGGGTGACGATCCGGGCGATCACCGAGTCGGCGGGGTCGCGCTCGACGCGGACGCGCAGGGCGCCGGCGCCGTTGAGGGTGCCCGCGAAGACCTCGTCGCCGGGGCGCTTGAGGACGGGCAGGGGCTCGCCGGTGATGGTGGCCTCGTCGGCCTCACTGATGCCGTCCAGGACCCGGCCGTCGGCGCCGATGCGCTCGCCGGGGCGGATCAACAGCACGTCTCCCACGGCGAGTTCGGCGGTCGGGACGCTCTCCTCGCCGGAGTCCGCGAGACGGGTGGCGGTGGACGGGGCGAGGTCGAGCAGGCCCCGCACGGAGTCGGCGGTGCGGGCGGTGGCCAGGGCCTCCAGGGCGCCGGACGTGGCGAAGATGACGATCAGCAGGGCGCCGTCGAGGACCTGGCCGATCGAGGCCGCGCCGAGCGCCGCGACGATCATCAGCAGATCGACGTCGAGGGTCTTCTCGCGCAGCGCCCGCAGCCCTTCGAGCGCGGGCTCCCAGCCGCCGGCGGCGTAGGCGACGGCGTACAGCGGTCCGTACGCCCAGCCGGGCGCGCCGGTGAGGTCGAGGGCGAGGCCCAGCAGGAACGCGACGGTCGCGGCGAGCGCCCAGCGGGCCTCGGGCAGCGCGAGGATCCGGGTGCGGCGGCGGGGGGCCACCGGGGCGGGCGCGGGGGCACGGGTGGGGACGAGTGTGGTGGACACCCGGCACACCATACAGGAATACATGAAGACTCATTCATCTGTTCATGTGTGATGGGTAAGATACGCCCATGGGTCATGGAGCCGTCACCACCACCGCGGACGAGCGCGTACGCCTGGACGCGGACAACGTCGCGAAGGTGGCCACCACCCTCCAGGCCCTGTCCACCCCCTCCCGCCTGCTGATCCTCGCCCGTTTGCGCGAAGGTCCGCTGCCCGCCACGGAGTTGGCGGCCGAGGTGGGCATGGAGCAGTCCGCCTGCTCGCACCAACTGCGGCTGCTGCGCAACCTGGGCCTGGTGGTCGGCGAGCGGCGCGGCCGGTCGGTCGTGTACGCCCTGCACGACCACCATGTCGCCGAACTCCTCGACCAGGCCGTCTATCACGTCGAGCATCTGCGGCTGGGGATCAGCGACACCACGGAGTGAGGCCTACGGCACCGCCGCCTCGTCCTTCGTCCGGCTCCCGGTGTCGTCCTCCGCCACGAACTCCACGACGGCCAGCGCGAAGAGCAGGGCGAGGGCCAGTCCGACGACGACCCAGCCGGTCGGGTACGACCACAGGGCGAGGGTCAGGAGCGCCGCGGCCACCAGCAGCCAGCGGATCCAGGTGCGGTACCGGTGGACGAACCGGCCCACCCGGCCGGTCCTCATCCCCGCCCGTTCGGCCGTGGAACGGACGGCGTGGATGCCGGAGTGCCACAACTGCCGTACGAACCGGGCCCACCGGCTGGGTCCGGTCACCCACGCCGCGAGGGCAACCACCACGCCGACCGCGATCGCCACCCGCACGCCGGTGCGCAGGTAGCGGACGAGGGTGTCGTAGACCGACTCGGCGGCGGGCTGGGAGACGCCGGCGGGCAGGGCGTCGAGGTAGACCACGCGGAACACGGTCAGGGCGATGCCGACCAGGCCGACGGCGAAGGCGAAGCCGAGGGAACCGGCGATCAGCGCCCGGCGGCGGTGCGTGGCGAGGAGCACCCCGCCCACGATGAGCAGGAGCGAGATCACGGGGAGCCAGAAGCCGATGAGCTGGAGCAGCCGGAAGGCGGTGCGGACCTTGCCGATGTCCTCCGACTGCACGACGGTGATCCGGGTGTGGATCTCGGGGATGTTCCCGGCCACTGTCATGCCCTCGTCGACGAGGCGTTTCTTCACCTCCTCGACGACCGGCCCGAGATCCAGCTCCACAGCGTCGCCTTCGAGCTTCACGGCGCCGCCGCCCTCGCCGGTGAGCGCCTTCACCACGGCGTCGTGGGCCCGGCGGTTGGCCTGAGTCCAGATCCGGTCGAAGGCGTCCGAGGCGACGACGGCCTGAGCCTTGTCGTGCACGAAGCTGCGGACCGCGTCCTCGATCGAGTCCCCCAGCTTGCCGAGGGCCTTCTCCACCAGGGGCCGGTCGGCGACCGGGGTCTGCGACAGCAGCGCCTTCAGGTCCAAGCGGGACATCACGGCGTCCGTGACCCGGTTGGCGGCGGCGTTCTGGATGTCCCGGTCGCGCGCGAGGGGTTCGACGGTGTCGACGTAGCGGTCGGTGTCCCCCGTGATGCTGGCGGTCCACGCGGCTACGGCGCCCAGCGGGGCGAGGATGCAGCCGAGGACGATGAGCACGACGGCGAACACCGAACGGACCCGGTGCCGTTCGGGACGCGCGGGCCGCTCCGCCCGCTCGGCCTCCAGCGCGGCGACCCGTGCCCGCAGCCGGTCCAGCTCCGCCGTCCCGGAATCCTCCGGGGTGTTCGCGTCGCCCGCCATGCCGTACTCCCTCCTGCTCCCCTGGGGTCAGCAGATCCCAGGGACGGAAGGGAGGCGATTCACGGCAGGCCGAACGGGTGAGCGGGGACAACAGCCGGGCGGCCCGCGCCCCGCATACGACGGTCACGCCACGACCGGCCGTACGGCACGGCCGGCGGACCCGCGGCCGGCCGTCCGGCACAGCTGGCGGCCCCCACTGCCGGCCATCCGGCACAGCTGGCGGCCCCCGCGAC